>NZ_JBFAKH010000216.1:0-3443 GCF_040655635.1 Streptomyces sp. NPDC050388 | reverse complement strand
CCCGGCGGCTCGCTCGTGTTTCTGGCCGTCGCCGTGGTCGTCCTGGTGGCACTTTCGGTCGATCTCGACCGGTGGTGGCTGCTTCCCCTGCGCCGCCTGCGGCTCCGTGTGTGGGGGCATCCGCTCTTCGGCAGTGAGAGGGGGGACCGCGTGCCGGTCGCCGCCAGCGTGGAACTGCTGGAGCGCTCCCTCGCCTGGCAGACCGCCTCCCCGGTGGTCCGGTCGGGTCTGCTGGACCACTGGGAGGAAGACGGCTGGCGCATCCTCCTGTACTCGGGTGTGTACGGGACGCGGGAGAACGCACGACCGGTGTCCGTGGTCTTCGCCCTGGACGCCACCGCCAGCCGCGACACCCCCGATGACCCCGCTGTCCGCGTCAGCTTCGTCGACGCGGACAGCGGGGAGCCGGTGGCGCAGAAGATGCTGAACGCGGTTTCTTCACGCCGGGCTCTGCCGACGGTCGGCTGAACAGCCGGACCACCGGCTCCGGCTCCAGCGGTTCGCCGGACCGGCACCCTGTGGCTCACCGCCCCTGCCCACGGCCTCGCAGGCGGCGGTGAGCCGTTCGCCGCCACGGGGCTGGCCCCCTCCGGCGGCACGGCATCAGGGCGTGTGCCGCAAGCGGATCCCGATAGTGAGACGATCTTGGTTCATGGCGCGTGGAGATCCGACGGACGAGTGATGGATCGAGCTCACCGTGTTCGAGGTCGGTGAATCCGGCTTCCAGCCGGCGCCGCGCGCCCGCTCCCGGAGCTCGCCAATGCGTGGGACGGGCCGACCAACCAGGCCCCGGGCAGCGTCGGCCCGCAGGAGAGGCGGGTGACGTGCACGGGCGGCGTCGCCGGGCCGACGACGGCGCCGTTGGCGGCCGCATCGAGGGGCCTGTGGTCGTGGGCGCGCGGGGGGCTCACGTCCGCGTCCCTCGGGCTGACGCGTGAGGGTCGCAGCGACGACGGAACACCGCGCGGTACTCCCTCGGGCTCCGGCCCGTGTGTCGGGCGAAGATGCCGCTGAACGACCCAGGATCGCGGTACCCGACATCGGCGGCGATGCGGGCGACGGTCCTGTCCGTCGTCTCCAGCAGGTGGGTGGCTCGACGCGCCCGGGCCGTCTGCAGGTACGCGAGTGGCGTCTCGCCGGCTTCGTCGCCGAAGCGCCGGAGCATGGTTCTCGTGCTGACGTGGAACTCCCGGGCGAGGGCGGCCAGGTCGTAGCGAGCGCTGAGGTTCTGGTCGAGCCACCGCTTGACGCTGAGCGAGAACTCCCTGCCCACCGTGGGGACGAGCCCCGGATCGACATAGGGAGCCTGCGTGGAACGTGCGTCGTCGACAAGAGCAATACGCGCGGTGCTACGGGCGACGCGGGGGGCCGTCGTGCTCGCGGATGAACTGCAGCGCGAAGTCGTACATGGCGCTGAAGGCCGCCGTGGTCGTCACCCCTCGGTCGGTCACGACCAACCTCTCCGGGCGGAGGCGCACGTCGGCGTGCCGGTCGGCGAACCGATCCGCGAACAACCAGGACGTGGTCGCTTCACGCCCGCCGAGCAGCCCGGCTTCAGCGACCAGGAAGGTTGCGGGTGCCGATAAAGCATCCGTGCAGGTGGCAGCCTTGAGCGCCGCTCTCCGGCCGGGGCCGCTGCTCGCCCCGCGATCTTCACGGGAGCAGGAGCCGGGCGGCATCATGATCTGTCGTGCTGCTGCGCCTGGCCTACCTCGCCATGACCAACACCTTCGCGCTCCTGCGCCTGCTGCCGAGGAGCGATCGGGACAAAGACATCGAGATCCTCGCGCTGCGGCACCAACCGCTGGTCCTGCAGCGCCAGGTCGGCCGGCCCAGGTTCACCGACACCGACCGTGCAGTTCTCGCCGGCCCGCTCCACCACCTCCCCAGGGGCAAGCTGCGACACCTCCTGTTGCTGGTACGCCCGGACACGATCGTGCGCCGGCACCGCAACCTGCTCAAGCGACGCCACGCCGCGACCCGCGTGCCCAAGCGCCGCGGGCGCCCACCCACCGTCCGCTCGATCCGCGCCCTGGTGCTGCGCCCGGCCCGCGAGAACAGCTCGTGGGGGCGTTGTCACGTTGTCGAGGGTGTTGGTGCTTGGCGGGGCGTCGGGACGTGCTGGTGCCGGGTTCCGGCTCCGCGCTCAGGCCGCGGCGGGCAGGCCGGCAGTGCCGGTGATCTGCTCCCAGATCGCGAAGCGGACGGTCATCTCGGCGCGGTGGTCGGGGGTGGTCATCAGGTGGCGGTGAGGGCGGAAGTGGGGTGAGATGCCGCTGAACGCGGCCAGGAACCGCTGGGCTGCGCCGACGGAACGGAAGCCCTTCATGGCGCGTTCGCGCTGCCGGGTGGGCTGGTGGCTGTTCTCGGCCCGATTGTTCAGGCCCTTGTGCGAACGGTGCTCCACCGAGGGCATGACCTCGCGGTGGGCGGCGCCGTAACTGCGGAGCTTGTCCGTGACCACCACCCGCGGCACCTCGCCCGGGCACTGTCACGTTGTCGAGGGTGTTGGCGCTTGGCGGGGCGTCGGGGCATGCTGGGGCCGGGTTCCGGCTCCGCGCTCAGGCCGCGGCGGGCAGGCCGGCGATGCCGGTGATCTGCTCCCAGATCGCGAAGCGGATGGTCATCTCGGCGCGGTGGCCGACGGCGGTCATCAGGTGCCGGCGTGGCCTGAAGTGCGGTGAGATGCCGCTGAAGGCGGACAGGAATCTTTGTGCGGCGCCGGCGGAGCGGAAGCCCTTCATCGCCCGTTCGCGCTGCCGGGTGGGCTGGTGCGAGTTCTCGGCCCGGTTGTTCAGGCCCTTGTGGGAGCGGTGCTCGACCGAGCGCATCAGCTCCTGGCGGGCCACGCCGTAGGAGCGAAGCTTGTCAGTGACCAGCACCCGGGGAACCCTGCGCTGCTTCTTCATCAGCTTGGCCATGAACCGCTTGGCGGCCTTGGCATCGCGCCTCGACTGGAGCAGGATGTCCAGCACGTTGCCGTGCTGGTCCACCGCCCGCCACAGGTAGTGCCGCTCGCCGTTGATCCTGACGAACACCTCGTCCAGATGCCATTTATCCCCGGGCCGCGGCCGGCGGCGGCGCAGTCCGTTCGCGTAGGCCTGCCCGAACTTCGCGCACCAGCGGCGGACCGTCTCGTGGGAGACAAGCACGCCGCGGGCAAGCATCAGCTCCTCCACCTCACGGAACGACAACGGGAAGCGGAAGTACAGCCACACGCAGTGGGAGATGATCTCGGCCGGATATCGGTGCCCCTTGTACGACGGCGGCGCGGACGACACGAGCGAACCCCTCCCCGGCACAATCAACTTCAAGATCATCCCACGCCCCAGCCAACGTGACAGCGCCTCCGCGGCTGCTGCCGGTCTACGACAAGGTGGTGCGCTGCGCTCTGGGCCGCCCGCGCCCCTCGTTCTGGCTTGCGCTGCATGCCGTGCTGCGCG
>NZ_JBFAKH010000215.1:0-3462 GCF_040655635.1 Streptomyces sp. NPDC050388 | reverse complement strand
CGAGCTCCACGCCCACGGCACCCGCGTGGACTGGACCGCCTTCTACGCCGGCACCGGCGCCCGCCGCACCGACCTGCCCACCTACCCCTTCCAGCGGCAGAGGTACTGGCTGACCGCCACTCCCGCTACCCACCTCCCCTCCGACAACAGCGCAGGTGAAGCGGCGTTCTGGGGTGCTGTCAGCGATGGCGACCTCGAGGCGCTCGCGCGGACCCTGGCCGTCGACCCCGATGACCCGTTCACGGTCGTGCTCCCGGCCCTGTCCGACTGGCGGCGCCGGCGCCAGTCGGCCGATGCCCTGGACTCGTGGCGGTACCGGACCACCTGGCAGCGTCTCTCCGGCTCCACCGGCGCCGCTCCCGCTCTTCCGGGCGTCACCCTCCTCGTCGTACCCGACCGGGTCGACGGTTCCCCCCTCGTCGACGCGTGCCTCGCAGCGCTAGGAGCCGAGCGCACCAGCGTCATCCGGGTGCCGGCCGACGCCTCCCGCAAGGCCTTGGCCGACCGGCTGCAGGCCACGGCTGCCGACCAGTCGGCGGCGGTGGGCCGCGTCCTGTCCCTTCTGCCGCTCGACGAGCGCGACCACCCGGTTCTCCCCGGTCTCCCCGTCGGCTACGCGGCGTCGGCCGCCCTCACGCAGGCCATGGGTGACGCCAGAGTCGACGTACCGCTGTGGACCGTCACGTGCGGCGCGGTCGCCGTCTGGCCGTCCGAGGCTGTCACCGGCGCGTCCCAGGCCCTGTGCTGGGGTCTCGCCGACGTCGCCGCCGCCGAGTACCCACAGCGCTGGGGCGGACTGATCGACCTGCCCGAGGACCTGGACGAGCGCGGGCGTGAGCGTCTGCGCCATGTCCTGGCCCGTACCGAGGATGAGGACCACGTCGCGATCCGGTCCTCCGGCACGTTCGCCCGCCGTCTCGTTCGTGCTCCTTTGACGAAGGCTCGGGCCAAGAGCGCCTGGGCCGTCGGCGGTACAGTCCTCGTCACCGGCGGTACGGGCGCACTCGGCGCGCACGTCGCGCGCTGGCTCGCCCGGGGCGGCGCCGAACAGCTCGTCCTCACCAGCCGCCGGGGCCCCGACGCGCCGGGCGCCGCAGACCTCGCTGCCGAGCTGGAAGGGCTGGGTTGCCGTGTACGTATCGAGGCATGCCCGACCGAGGACCGCGCCGCGCTGGCCGCCCTCATCGCCTCGATCCCCGCCGACACCCCGCTCACCGCCGTCGTGCACACCGCGGCGGCCCTCGACGATGCCCTCATCGACGCCCTCACCCCCGAACGCCTCGCCAACGCGCTGCGGGCCAAGGTCGACGGCGCGCTCAACCTGCACGAACTCACCCGCGACCTCGATCTGTCCGCGTTCGTGCTCTTCTCCTCCCTCAGCGGCACCATCGGCGCGCCGGGGCAGGGAAACTACGCTCCCGGAAACGCCTTCCTCGACGCGCTCGCCCAGCAGCGCCGGTCCGCAGGTCTGCCCGCCACCTCCGTCGCTTGGGGCCGCTGGTCCGGTACGGGCCTCGGCGAGGGAGACGCGGAGGAGCGCTTCGAACGTATCGGCGCGCGTGCCATGGACCCCGAGCAGGCCTTGGCCGGCCTCCAGCAGGCGCTGGAGCACGACGAGACCTTCCTCGTCGTCGCGGACATCGACTGGCCTCGCATGGTCTCCCACACCGCGACGCGCCGCCCGAGCCCGCTGATCCGGGACCTGCCGGACTTCCGCGAGGACGGCCAGGGAGGGACGGCCGCCCCCGCCACTGACGGCGGCACGGGCCGTACCTCGTCCCAGGTCTCCCGCCTGCTCGCCCTGCCCGCAGCAGAGCGGGCCCGCGCGGTCCTGGACCTGGTGCTGGCCGAGACGGCGACCGTGCTCGGCCACAGCGACACGAGCAGGATCCCCAAGGACCGCAGCTTCCAGGACTTCGGCTTCAACTCGATGAGCGCCGTGGACCTGCGCAACCACCTGGGCACCGCCACCGGGCTCCCGATGCCCGCCACCCTCGTCTTCGACTACCCGACCCCGGCCGCCCTCGCCGCCCACCTCTTCGACCACCTCACCGCCGACGACGGTGCTGCGGCGTCGTCCGCGGACGCGGAACGCCGGGACCCCGTCGGCGATGACGACCCGGTCGTGGTGGTCGGCATGAGCTGCCGCTTCCCCGGAGGGGTGACGTCGCCGGAGAAGCTGTGGCACCTGCTGGCCTCCGGCAGCGACGGCATCACCGGCTTTCCGGCGGACCGCGGCTGGGACATCGCCGCGCTGTACGACCCGACGCGCGCCACGCCCGACACCTCGTACGTCGACCGGGGCGGCTTCCTGCACGACGCCGCGGACTTCGACCCGGCGTTCTTCGGGATCTCGCCGCGCGAGGCCCTGGCCATGGACCCGCAACAGCGACTGCTCCTCGAGTCCACCTGGGAGGTCCTCGAGCGTTCCGGCATCGATCCCCTGTCCCTCCGCGGCAGCCGCACCGGGGTGTTCGCCGGCACCAACGGCCAGGACTACGGCGACGTCGTCCAGGCCGCCGACGAGTCGCTCGCCGGACCCGGCGTCACCGGCAACCTCGCCAGTGTCCTGTCCGGTCGTCTGTCCTACGCCTTCGGGCTGGAGGGCCCGGCGGTGACGGTCGACACGGCCTGCTCGTCGTCGCTGGTCGCCCTGCACCTGGCGGCACAGGCGCTGCGCACCGGTGAGTGCGATCTGGCGCTGGTCGGCGGCGTGACGGTGATGTCGACCCCGGCCGGCTTCGTGGAATTCTCCCGCCAGGGCGGCCTGGCCGCCGACGGCTTGGTGAAGGCGTTCGCGGACGGCGCGGACGGCACCGCGTGGGGCGAGGGCGTGGGCATGCTGCTCGTGGAGCGGCTGTCCGACGCCCGCCGCAACGGCCACCAGGTCCTCGCCGTCGTGCGCGGCTCGGCGATCAACCAGGACGGTGCGTCCAACGGCCTGACCGCCCCGAACGGTCCGTCGCAGCAGCGGGTCATCCGTCAGGCGCTGGCCAACGCGGGTGTCGCGGCGGCGGACGTGGACGTGGTGGAGGCGCACGGCACCGGCACGACGCTGGGCGACCCGATCGAGGCGCAGGCGCTGCTGGCCACCTACGGCCAGGAGCGCGACGCGGACCGGCCGCTGTGGCTGGGCTCGATCAAGTCGAACATCGGGCACACCCAGGCCGCCGCCGGCGTCGCCGGCATCATCAAGATGGTGCAGGCGATGCGGCACGGGATGCTGCCGCAGACCCTGCACGTGGACGAGCCGTCCTCGAAGATCGACTGGTCGGCGGGCGAGGTCCGGCTGCTGACCGAGGCCCGCGCCTGGCCGGAGACGGGCGAGCGCCCGCGCCGCGCCGCGGTCTCCTCGTTCGGCATCAGCGGCACCAACGCGCACGTCATCCTGGAGGCCGCCGAGGAGGAGCCGGCCCCGGTGGAGGAGCCGGCGGTCACGCTGCCGGTGGTGCCGTGGCTGCT
>NZ_JBFAKH010000214.1:0-3558 GCF_040655635.1 Streptomyces sp. NPDC050388 | reverse complement strand
CGACGACGGCGGCCTGCCACCCTCCTCCTCGGCGATCGTCTCCCCCTACGACACCACGGCGCGCTACCCCGGCGCGCGCCGGGGAGGCAAGGGCCGGCACGCCTGCACAGGGGGTAGCCGGGAAAGGAATGCTGGACAGGACAGTACGCAGCGTCCGGGTGTGCAGCGGGCGGGCACGACCAACGATCATGAAGGAGGCACACGCGTGGCGGAGCCAGAGCGGACCGAGAGCATTGATCAGCGGTCGGGCAGGGCGGCTGACACCACTGTGGCCGGGGCGCTGGCCGCCATCGGCGCGGGGGCGTACGTGGTGGATGAAAAAGGGTGCATCATCGCGGTAAACGCCCGAGCCGAGCAGCTGCTGGCCCGGCCCGCTGAGGACCTTGTCGGCCGTGACGCGCACGATCTGCTGCACCGCGATGCCCGCGGGCAGCCGATACCGACCAGCCGATGCAGCATGCGGCAGGCCTTCCACGCCGGACGCACCGCCCAGGCCCAAGGAGAGTGGTTCGCCCGCGGTGACGGCTCCCTGCTGCCCATCTCCTGGATGATCACTCCTTATGACACCGGTGGCCGGGAGGCTGCCACGCTCGTGGTCTTCCACTGCGACCGGCAACCGCAGGAAGCGGGCCCGCGGCCGGAGCCGGGGACCGAGGCGCTGACCGAGCTGGAGCGGCTGGCCCTGCTGGCGGAGACCACCACACAGCTGACCTCCACCCTCGATGTCGGCGAGGCGCTGCGCCGACTCGTGGCACTGCTCGTGCCCCGGCTGGCGGACTGGGTGGTCATCGACCTGATCACGGAGCGCGACGAGGTGTGGCGCACCGCGGTGGTCCACGCCGAAGGCGGGACCCTGGTGCGCCACGAAGAGCTTCAAGGACCGATGCCCCCGGTGCCGGAAGAATCCCCGATGCCACTGTCCAGAGCTCTGCGCGGGGTTGCCTCCACCCTTGCCAGTCCCAAGACCTACCAACGGCCACCCGATTCCGGCATAGCGGTCGAACAGCGCCACCTGTTCGAGGCGACCGGCATCCGCTCCGCGGCCATCGTCCCCATTCGCAGCACCCGGGACATCCTAGGGGCCCTGACCCTGGGCCGAGCCGACACGGCCGGCGACTTCACCACCGCCGACCTCCCGCTGATCGAGGACATCGCACGCCGGGCCGCGGTCGCTCTGGACAACGCGCGCCTCTATCAGCGTCAGCGCAAGGTCGCCGAGACCATGCAGAACCACCTGCTGCCCCAGCTGCCGCGCGTGCCCGGGCTGGAGATGATCGCCCGCTATCTGCCCGCACCCGACGCCTCACAGGTCGGCGGCGACTGGTACGACGCCTTCTGCCTGTCCGACGGCGCCACCGCCCTGGCCGTCGGCGACGTCGTCGGCCATGACCTGGAGGCAGCGGCCGGCATGGCGCAGGTGCGCAACGTGCTCCGTGCCTACGCCTGGTCCCAGCAGGAACCCCCGAGCCGGATCGTCGAGCGGCTCGACGAGGCGATCACGCACATCACCAATGTGCCCATGGCCACCATGCTCTTCGCCCGCCTCGAACAGGGAGCGGACAACGGCCACTGGGAACTGTCCTGGACCAACGCCGGCCACCCGCCACCCCTGCTGATCAGCCGTGACGGCCTTACTCACTACCTCACCGACGGCCACGGCATCCTCCTGGGCACTGGGACCCGCACACCCCGCCCCGACGCCACCGTCGTGCTGCCGCCCGGATCCACCCTCCTGCTGTATACCGACGGCCTCATCGAAGCAGCCGGACACTCCCTGGACGAAGGCCTGAGCCGACTGCGCCAGCACGCGGCCGCCCTCGCCCACCGCTCCCTGGCCTCCTTCACCGACCAGCTCCTGCGGCGGGTCCGCCCCGCCAACAACGACGACGACGTCGCCCTCCTCGCGCTACGGACCCCCGTCGAAACGCGCGCGAGTTGGGGCCCTCGTCTGCCGTGCAGCTGACCAAGTCTGCCTCTGTGGCGACAGGCTCGCCGCTCTGCCCCTTCCGCCTGGCCCTCCGACGTTCCCGGGCAGTTCAGTAGACAACGCAGCCCGCACCATCAATCGCCCGGGGAGCCGGCCCGGGGATCCCGCAGAGTTTCTAAAATCGGTGCTGACGTAGCGCATATCCGGCCCGGCCTCTCCAACATCAGGGCTGCGCACCACAGTTTTGGGCTGAGAGCCGTAGCTGGCATCCTGCCGGACCAACGCTTCCCAATTAGCCGACTGCCGCGCAACAACCCCGCCACCGTGATGCCCCGCTCGGGGCTGACTAGCGGTTACTCGGATCCGACTCGCCAAGCGTCACGCAAACGCACGTGCGCTCACGTTGCCCCTTGTCCAGGTTCGCTACCTGCGACATTCCGCCTATTCCGGCAGGGGAGAAACCTCCGTCCCGGCACGCTGCGCGACGGCTCGGGGAAAAGCCGCTGCCGTCCGGGGCGTGCCGCTGGGAGACTGCGGGGATGACCACGCCGCGGCTGCCGTTCCCGGTCCCGGACGAACGCGCCCACCTCTTCGTCGACAGCTACGCCGACATGCACGACCTTGTTGAGGACCTGGTCGTGCCCGCCGGCGCGCCCGAGGCCGCGGCGACGGTCCTGCGTACGGCCCGCGAGCTGCTGCGCCAGTCGTACTACTGCTACGAGTTCTCCATCGTGGCGGTCATGCACTCCCTGATCGCGGTGGAGATCGTGCTGCGCGACCGCACCCCGGGCGCGGGCACCAAGCCGCTGTTCCAGCTCATCAAACAGGGTGCCGACGCGAGCATCCTGACGGCCCGGCAGGCGGAGCACCTCGACTACGGCCGGCAGATCCGCAATGGCATGGCGCACGGTCAGACCATCCACGCGGCGATGCCGCCGGCCATGGCGGCGGAGATGGTGACGACCTCGTTCGCGATCGTCTCCGAGCTCTGCGCCGCACCCGTCTGACGATCACGGATCGGTAACGGCGCTCAGGGGAACTGGCGAGGAGCGTCGTGCAGATCGTGCGATACGCCTGGAGGCCGGGTGAAGCGCTAGGCCCTACGCCGCCCGGTCCCACTGGTCCGGGAGGTCTTCGTCCGGCGGGTGCTGTGCGGCTTTCTCACGGGCACGGAGGATGGCCCAGGTGAGTGCGGTGAGGCAGGTGAGGTACCAGGGCAGGGGCCATAGGGCGGGCCACCAGCCAGCCTGCGGGGTAACGAGCAGCTCGGTGGCGGCGGTGGTCATGCCAGCGGCGAGGCTCCAGCACGGCAGGCGGCCGGTCGGCTGCACGGCTCGGATGAGCCGGCTCTGGTCGTGGTGGCGTCGGGTGGGGCAGGAGGCGGGCACGCGTCTGCCGGGCGTACTCATCCGGGGAATGTCCTTCACAGCAGGGGTGGTTGCCGCGGGCTGGGAAACCACGCATGCAGGACGGCGTAAGTGTGCATGGTGTGAGGCCCGGCCACAGCGGCACCCGGTGCGGGGAGTGTCTAATATCAACGGCCCTGTCTCACTTTCGGTGGTGACGGAGAGTCGTGAGGGTCGTTGACATTCGCGTGAAGAATGTCAACGAGCTTGTGCAGATGGTGTTTT
>NZ_JBFAKH010000213.1:0-3566 GCF_040655635.1 Streptomyces sp. NPDC050388 | reverse complement strand
CGGCCCGGGCCGGCTCGCTGACGCTGGCGCAGTGGGTGAGCCGGCTGGCCTGTGTCGGGTGAGCGGCCGGGCGGCGGACCGGCCCACCCGGACGGCGTGCTGGTTTGTCCGGGTGGCGTGCTGGAAGGGCGCCGCTTCTGCCACCGCGTCCGGCCACTGCCTGCTTTTGAGTGGGCGCGTGGGTTCGAACCGGCGACGCGGGCCTGACTGGAAGGGACCGGCAGCCACGGGGCAGGGCTGTCCCGTGGCTGCCGGCGCAGCACGTCGAGGTGCTCGCCGTGCACCGGCCCGACCGTGCGGCCCGCCGCAGGAACGGGAAGTCGGGCCCGGTCGATGCACAGGAGGCGGCGCGGGCGGTGCTGAGCGGCCGGGCCCGTGTACGGGCCAAGACGGGCGACGGGCCGGTGCGGAGTGCTCTGATGTCCAAGCCGTCGAAGGATTCCGCGGTCAAGGCGCGCACACAGGCGATCAACCAGCTCAAGGCCGTGCTGGTCACCGCAGACCCCGTGCTGCGGGAGGAGCCGGCGGGGCTGGGCAACACCGCGCTGTTCCGCACTTGCGCGGGATTCGACAGCGTGACGGCGCGCCCGGCGTCGGAGGCTGCCTTGAAACGCGATGTGACCTGGGAGGTTCCGGCTCTCGTGGCATGATGCCGTCCGCCTTCCTGCAAGTCCCCGTGGTAGGGGTTCCCGTGAGACGACGAGGCCCCGCTGGAATCCGCCAGGAGTCGGCGAGGCCTCTCCTCCCGCGCCCACTGGCCAGATCCGACAAGGCGCTGACCTGTTGTGTTCGCAAACCGGGGTGTGAAGTCGGCGGGCGGGATGTGGAGGATCTGAGGTCAAATCGGACCACTGGGCGGGTCCTGAGAGACTGACGGGCATGGATATCGCCCGCAGGAACAATGTCACCGTCACCGGCACCTCGCAGGGGCGGACGGTGGTGCTGGCTCATGGGTTCGGCTGCGATCAGAACATGTGGCGGTTGACACTGCCTGCCTTGGTCGAGGAGTACCGGGTGGTGCTGTTCGACTACGTCGGCTCCGGCCGCTCGGATGCGACCGCGTTCTCGGAGGACCGTTACGACTCTCTGACCGGTTACGCCCAAGACGTGGTTGAGGTGTGCGAGGCGCTCGATCTGCGCGACGCGGTGTTCGTGGGCCATTCCGTCAGCGCGATGATCGGTGTGCTGGCGGCCGGCATGGCTCCCGAACGGATCGGGGCGCATGTGATGGTCGCTCCGTCTCCGCGATACATCGACGACGAGGGCTACCGCGGCGGTTTCAGCGCCGACGACATCGACGAGCTACTGGCGTCACTGGAGTCGAACTACCTGGGCTGGTCGGCGGCGATGGCCCCGGTGATCATGGGCAACGCGGACCGGCCGGAACTGGGCGAGGAGCTGAAGAACAGCTTCTGCGCCACCGACCCGGACATGGCGCGTGTCTTCGCCCGGACCACATTCCTGTCGGACTCGCGGGACGAACTGAAGAGCGTGGGAGTGCCGACCCTGGTGCTGGAGTGCACCCAGGACGTGATCGCTCCCCGGGAGGTGGGTGCCTTCGTCCACCAGGCGATCCCCGGTTCGACACTGGTCACACTGGATGCGACCGGGCACTGCCCGCACCTGTCCGCGCCCGAGGCCACCAACCAGGCGATCATAGAGTTCCTGGCGGCCCTGCGGTGATGTGCCGCACCGGGCAGCAACCCGATCCGCACGAGGCCGACGACGAGAAGACCTCCAGCCCGGCGTTCGCCGCGCTGTTGGAGGACAGCGCCGAGGAACTGTACGAGAGCGCACCGTGCGGGTACTTGTCCACGCTAATGGACGGCACCATCGCGAAGATCAACACCACGCTGCTGACCTGGCTCGGCCTGGAGCGGGAGGCGGTGGTGGGCCGGATGCGGTTCACCGACCTGCTGACCGTGGGCGGCAAGATGTATCACGAGACGCACTTCGCGCCGCTGCTACGGATGCAGGGCGAGATCAGCGGCATCGCCATGGAGATCAAGCAGGCCGGCGGCGGCCGGATGCCCGTGCTGGTCTCCTCCGTGGTCAAACACGGCAGTACCGGCGAACCCTTGCTGATCCGCACCACCGTCTTCGACGCCCGGGACCGCCGCGCCTACGAAGAGGAACTCCTGCGCGGCCGGAAGGCGGCCGAAGAAGCACGCAAACAGGCGGAGGCAGACCGGGCCCGGCTTCAGGACGCCCTCGCTGTCCTCCAGCAGTCGCTGCTGCCCGACACCCTCCCGGAGGTACCTGGGGTGGAGACGGCCGCCTACTACCACACCGCCCATCCCGACCGGCTCGGCGGCGACTTCTACGACGTCTTCCCCATCGACGGCAAACGCTTCGGCTTCTTCCTCGGTGACGTGTGCGGCAAGGGCCCCCAGGCAGCCGCGCTCACTTCGCTGACCCGCTACACACTGCGCGCCGCCGCCCTGCACGACCCGGACCCCGTCTCGGCTCTGACCACCCTCAACAAGGTGCTCCACGAGCGGTACGCCGGGAGCGGCGACCCGCGCTACTGCACCGCCATCTACGGCACCTTCGACCCCGACCCCGACACCGGGCAGGTCTCCGTCCACCTGGCCTCGGGCGGACACCCTCCGGTCATCGCCGTGCGTGCCGACGGCGCCGCCGACTTCCTGCCCACTCCCGGTGGCCTCCTCGTCGGCATCCTGCCCTCCGCGTGCTTCACCGCCGCCACGACCGTGCTCGCCCCCGGCGACATGCTCCTGCTCTACACCGACGGCATCACCGAGGCCCGCACCGGCGAAGGCCGCACCGGACTGTACGGGGACGAGGCCCTGCTCGCCTTCGCCGCCGACCACGCCGGCAAGCCCCCGCCCGCTGCGATCCAGGCCCTGACCGACTTGCTGCACAGCTTCGGTGACGGCCTCGATGACGACACCGCACTGCTCGCCCTCGGTGTCCCAGCCCCCCACCCCCGGACGAGAAGCAGTCGATGAGCCCCGTGAAGATCACCGCCCGAGACGCTGCCACTGGTCCCGTTCTGGAGATTTTCGGCGCGCTCGACTACGACAACGCCACGGAACTACTGGAACTGATTCCCGCCATCACCCTCCGACCGGGCCAGCTCCTCATCCTGGACCCGGGCGGCATGGAATTCTGCGACTCCAGCGGCCTCAGCGCCGCCCACAACCACGCCCACGCCGCCCAAGCGAACTTCGCACTCGCATCCGTACCCACGCACACCCTGCGCATCGTCGGCCTCGACCAGATCTTTCCCATCTGCCCCGACAGCGACACCCTCCTCCCTTCCTGAGGACGTAGTGTGCTCACCGCGCAGTGACGCAACAACATGGCCGTGATTGCGCGCTCACCTCTGTGTGCCGCGTATGTCACGGACCACTTCACCATTCGTCCGTGCCGAGGATTCCACCCGTACCGCTTCATGTCGACAGGGTGCTCTACGTGCCTGCGGGAGCCGGGAACAGTGCCACGCACTGAAGCCTTCTCGGCAACGTGACGGTTGCGGTGCGTGATGATGCCGGACGGCGGGATGGCGACTCGGCGTCAGACATGAGTGAAGCCCCTGGTAG
>NZ_JBFAKH010000212.1:0-3642 GCF_040655635.1 Streptomyces sp. NPDC050388 | reverse complement strand
TACCTGACCCCGCTGGAGATCCGGCAGCGGCACGAGCAAGGACACGCCCTCGCGGCGTAAGCATCGAGTGTCCAACGTCACGGGGAAAGTCCAGGGGTGCGTCTTACACCACCGGTGCTCGCGACCAAGGACCTAGTGATGACCCACGACCGGATCCGGGCTGGGCACACCCTCCTCCTTCACGCGCACTCTATGTGCTTAGTTCAACTACATCCCGTACCTGTAAGGGTGAGATTCGGGCGCCCTGCCGACCGCCTCGCCCCATGGGGGAGCGGCGGCCGTCTTCGTGCTGTTCGCCGTCCTGGTTCACCTGCTGACCTGCGCCCACGGCCATCTTCCGGCCGGCAGGCAACACCGACAGCATCGCATTGGCTGCCGGCCCTTCGTGTGCTCAGCCGCCGACGCGGCCCCGGAGGCATGCCGCAGGCCGGCGGGGAAGAGGTGCGGGATGCCTTGTGTAGCAGGTGCTTAGAAGGCGCCTGGCGCATCTCGTCGGCAGGTGCTTTGACCTGCCACGTTCTTCCTCGCTGACACGCTGTCAGGGGTTTTGTGGGACGTATGTGGGGCGAGGGCCCCTCTGGGACGGATGGGATGCAGGGGTACCCGACTGTGCCAGGTGGTCACCGTCTCACATCTCCTCACCTGTTCGGTGCGCCCACGCGGAAATAGATCTACCCCTCTCCTGCGTTCTCGATCTTCGAGCCGAGGAGGGGAAGGTGTCGGGCCTGAAGCTGTTTCACACGACGAATGGCGGCGTGACGGAGGTCATGCCGCGTCTTGCCGAGGTCGAGGCGGATGTGCAGGGCCTCGTCGAGGCGCACATGGAGACGATGCTGGGGGTGCGGTTCCTGGCGAGCGAGTACGTCATCGACTGCGCTGACGGTGGCCGGATCGATTCGCTGGGGCTCGATGAGAACGGGGCGCCGGTGGTCGTGGAGTTCAAGCGCGGCACCGCAGCCGGCGTGATCAATCAGGGCTTGTATTACATGGCGTGGCTGATGGCGCACAAGGACGCCTTCCGGTACCTGGTACGCGACCGACTCGGGGTATCGGCCGCGTCCCAGGTGCTGTGGAGCGCACCCCGGCTGATCTGTGTCGCCGGCGATTTCACCCGCTACGACGGGCACGCCGTACGCGAGCACAGGCGCAGCATCGACCTGGTCCGCTACCGGTTCTTCGGCAAGGACCTGATTGGACTTGAGACCGTGGCATCCGTCACCGGGCGGACGCCGGCCGCGCGGCGGGCTCGCCGCAGCGCGGCCGGGCTGCCGCCCGCTCGAGAGCAGGACGGTTCGCTGGCGGAGCTGGCGGAGGCGGTTGATGAGGTGCTGCTCGGCCTCGGGGACGGCGTCAGCCGGGTGCAGCGGAAGCAGTACCGGGCGTATCAGCGCCTGCGGAACTTCGCCTGCGTTTGCCCGCCGCAGAAGACCAAGCTCCTCGTCTATCTGAAGGCCGACCCGAAGGAGGTCGACCTCATACCTGGCTTCACTCGGGATGTGACGGGGCTGGGCCACCACGGCACGGGCGACCTGGAGGTGCAGTTGCGCTCCGAGCGGGACATGGAGCGGGCCGTGGACCTCTTCCGCGCCAGTTACGCGGCGGCGTAGCCGTCCGGTGTGTTTGCGACGTGAAGGCGTACGGGGTTGGGCTGCTTTGGATGTCGTGGTGGTCGTGCCTTCCGACGTACGGGCAGGTAATGGCGGTGGACCATCAATGATGCGCGGGATCGCCGGTTTGGCCAACCGGCGATCCCGCGCTATGTTGCCCCGCTTCGAAGCAGGCTGCGTTCACCTGCCCGAGCCGTCATCAGCTCGTCGTAATCGTTAGCGGTGCTTCGGGTGCCGGGCGGCCTGCGATGCTAGCCCGCATCCTCCCTGAGCCATCGGGGGGGAAGGGAGGAGACCGAAGCCGTCACTGACCGCGCCGACTGATGCGAGTCAGTCGACGGTGCGCCGGCTAGGTCGTACTCGTCGTGCGGGCCCCAGCCGATGTGTCGGGGCAGGGCCAAGCGCCCGGAGGCAGGCCCCGGCCGAACTCGTCGAGTGACGTCGGGACGGAGTGCTCATCGTGCGCGCCTACTCGTGGATGCCCGGCTCTCGCACTGACATCGGTCCGGTTCGAAGGCAAGTCCGGGCGCGACCAGTTCGTCGGCCACCGCTTCAGCGGGGGTGCCCGACGCGCGAACCCGTTGGAGTCCAGGGCCGCGGGCGTGGCACGACTTCAGGTGTCGTCCCGAGGGAACTTGTGATCCCTGCCGCAGCGCATTGTGATGCCCCCGCTCGTCTTGTCGAACTTGTGGAACAGGAACAGCTCCCGTGCGTCGCAGTCCTCGCAGACCTCGGCCCGTGCCACGGGCCACAACGGCAACGGTCGCGGGGATGAGGGGCCCTCCACGTAGATGCGGTCTGGGTCGAGGGTGTCGGGGAACGAGCGCTCGAAAGGCTCCCAGTCAGGATGGCTTCCTTGGAGACGTCGCCCGATCAGGGTGAATCCGCCGTTCCCGGCGTACGCACAGGTGTCGACCAGTTCCCAGCGGAGGGCGGACAGCCAGCCCACCGATTCCAGGGCCGCCACGACCAGCGGCTGAAGCGTCTCGACCTCCCGCTCCAGCTTGTGTTCCGGCTGCACCCTGCTCGCGTGGCTGGAGTCGTTCCGCATCCCGCGCAGTTCGCGCAGCGTTCCGAGCACCCCACCAGGGTCCAGGGAGCCCTCCAGCTCCGGAAGTTCGGGGATAGGCCCGGCCTTGACCAGGGCTTCGATCTGTTTCTCCCATGTCCCGAAGGTCGCACCGCCCTGCGAGAGGGATCTGTTTCTACGAAGGGTGTCAACGTAGCCCTGGTCACGGTGTATCTGGACCGCGACGGCAAGCACCCCGACACAGCGCGCCACGCCTTCCGCGAGTTTCAGGAGAGCATCCTTGCGATGGGCCGACGTCGTGGCGATGCGGTACTGCCGGGCCAGCGCCGCGACGTGGTACGGGTAGGTCCACTCGGCCCGTCGGACCGGGTCCCCGAGCGGTTGGACAAGTTCTTCGATGATGCGCGCCTCGTATGCGGATGCCTTGGCGACACGGCGCATCTCGTCGAGACCAGCCTGCATACCTTGGAACACGTTCGGCAGGATTCTTGAGGTCGTGACGGCGAGCGCCGCTCTGCCGTGGTCGAGGTCGTCCAGATGCGCGTTGAACTCAGGGTCCTTGATCAGCTCGACAGGCACGGGCGAGTTCATGGACACGCGCGAGTAAGGGCCGTCCTCTTCGCTCGCCCGAGTCCGCATCCACTCGCACAAGGCTCGGCCGTTGTTGCCGATAGGACGCAGCACGGTCAGACCGGTCACGGCGTCCCCGAACTCCGCAGGCAACACACGCCAGTTGCCCGCGAGTCCCACCACGTCACCGCCGGTACAGATGGCCACAGCCTGCCTTGGCCGGGCAGACTCCGAGAGTTCCGCCGCGGTCGCCACCGTCTGGAGGTCTCGGCCGCTCAGCAGAGGCAGGCCCGTGGGCCGCCTACCGGGTGAGCCGGTTCCCACGCGCCGTGCCACCGTGGACTGAAGCTTCCCCTTGATGTTGGACACCTGGAGACTGGGACGTGAGGTTCCAGAGGAAGTAGTGCCAGGTGGGAAGTAAGAGCAACCGCAGCA
>NZ_JBFAKH010000211.1:0-3762 GCF_040655635.1 Streptomyces sp. NPDC050388 | reverse complement strand
TGCTGCGGTTGCTCTTACTTCCCACCTGGCACTACTTCCTCTGGAACCTCACGTCCCAGTCTCCAGGTGTCCAACATCAAGGGGAAGCTTCATGTCCTCGATCAGCGTCCCGGGCCGGGCCCCGCCCCGGCGGAAGGAGCAACAGGTGATGGCTGACACATTCATGCAACAACTCATCGCCTCGCTCGCGCGCCGCACCCCTGTCCTCGACGAGGCTGTGCCATACCGGCTCAGCTCCTCAGAAACCAAGAAGCGGTCGCGTCACCCCGCCAAGCCCGTTCTACTCGCCGAGGACCGCCACGACTTCGAGCGCACCCTGGACGAAATACTCGCCGCAGAAGCCCCTGACAACTCGGCACGCCTCGATGCCGAGCAGCTGCGCACGATGGCGCTCACAGCCTCCGAACTTATCGCGGCGACCGCGGCGACCGAGTATGCGCAGTACGTTGAGGTGCGGGAACGGCTCAGGAACTCACATGGATCCGAAGCTCGCCTCACGAATAGCGCCTCAGCCGAGCGGCCCGGTGCCTCGCTAACTGCGGTCATGGCCGTCCTTGCCCCCGTACTCTTCGGAACCGCCGCAGTGATCTCCCTGCTTGCCGGCTTCGTGCTGAGCATGGCGAACCCGAAACCATCGGTTGCCTCAGCGTTGCTCACCACAGGCTGGTTCTTCGCCGCAAGCTGCGCGGCAAGCCTGCTCCTCGGCATGATCGGTCTCTTGCTGGCAGCCTTGCGGAACCGCCCTTCCTACGAGGAATGGGCTCGGAACGAGGAGGTCGCTGCCGCCAGGGACGTCTGGCGGCAGGCCCTGCGCAGCCGGGGCATCGAGCCCTTCCTGCGTGAGGTACGCAGCGCCGTGAGCAGAGGCCTCGATCATGACCAGGCACCATAGCCACCGATGCTCCAGTGGCTTTATCGAGCAGTAGTACTGCTCGATAAAGCCAAACGTCGGAAGCGGAGGCGCAGACACGCCGGGCCCGGCGAGCGCGTCGGATGCAACGCGCTCGCCAGACCCCGGCGCTAGTCGCTCCAGCGCAGGTCAGAGGTGCAACGCGCCTCGGTGTTGCACTGCGCTGTTGCAGCGGTGGTGCGGGCGGTCGGCGGCTACCGGCGCAGGATAGTGACCCGAGCCTCCGCCAGAACGACGCCGGTCGCCGGGCCGCGGTGCACGGGCACGTACAGGTGGCGGCACGACCATTCGGAGAACGATGACCACAACAGCCCACCCCGACGAGTCACCGGGCTCGTCGATGACCGACGAGGAGTACGGCGCCCTGCGCGCCTCGGCCGCCTTGTGGGCCGGTACCTCTGTGCTGATCACCGACCAGCGCGGCCGCGTCCTGGTCCAGCACGTCGACTACCGCAACACCTGCCTCCTTCCGGGCGGTGCCGTCGGCAAAGGCGAATCCCCCTCCCGCGGAGCCAGCCGGGAACTCCTTGAGGAACTCGGCATCACGACAGCCGTCACCCGCAGCCTCGCCGTCGACTGGGTCTCCGCCGACACCCCCAGCACCCCGCCCGCCATGCGGTTCCCCGGGGAAATCCTCTACGTCTACGACAGCGGCACCTGGAACGACCAGCAGATCGCCAGCATCCGCCTGCCCGGCCACGAGATCACCGCCGTCGACCTCGTCGAACCCGCCACACTGAACGCGCTAATGGCGCCGAGCGACGCCCGCCGCGCCCTGTCCGCGTTGCGCGCCCGCATCAACGCCGGCGGCCCCGTGTTCTTGGAGAATGGCCTTCCGATCGCTCCCACCGTGCTGGACCGGGTCGGCATCCTGCGCACCGCACGAGTCGAGCACCACTTTCCCTGGCGCCCTGGGCCCGTGCTGGCGGGCCTGCCGGTGCGGCAGTGCTGGGCCTGGGCCTTCGCCCCGGACGGCCGCGTCCTCGTTCTCCTGAAACCCGACACCGGAGCCGCCTGCCTTCCAGGCGGCACACTTGAAACCCAGGACCAGGGAGATCCCGTGGCCACGCTCATGCGTGAAGCTGCGGAAGAGGCCGCCACCCACCTGGACGAGCCCGTGTTCCTCGGCCATCTCCTCGACCCCACCGAGCCGTGCGCCCACGTACACTTCGCAGCCACACTCACCCGGCTGGGCCCCGTACGCTCCGCCCTCGCCACCGGCCAGGCCCACGCCCGCATCCTGGCCACCCCCGAGCAGGCCGTCGCGTTGTTCAACTGGGGCCCGGAAACCGCCGGTCAGCTTGCCACCGTCCATGCCGCCCGCGAGCGTCTCGGCATCCCCAAAGCCGCAGCGCAGCCCGTCACCGAACTCCCGGGCCCCGTCACCTGGTGACGGCCGTGTCCCCGGAACAAGGCCCGGAAGGCGCCCTCAACGAGGAGGAGAGAACAGCGATGCACCCGACACCGCTTTCCGTGGAGTTCGTCGACGCGCAACGAATCGACCTCGTCGAGCATCCTTCACCCGTGCTGTCGCCCTGGGAGCAGCAGGAGGTCGACCGTCTCTGGGCGCACACCACGGCCCAAAACCCGGCAACTTTCGACGGTCCCCTCGTCGCGAGCCTCGGGCTCGACCGACCGGACCCCGGTCGGCTGACGGTGCGGTGGGCGAGAATGACGTACCGGCACAGAGCCCTGCGGCACCTCCGGCCGGCGGACGATGTCCCCGACTCCGTCTTCGTCACGGTCCTGCTCCCCACCGAGGGCGGACTCGTGGTCGGGCGCGGCTCCCCCGCCACGGCGGCACCCGGCCGCTGGACGCTGCCCGGGGGCTCGGCCGAACCGCCGCCGCCCGGACAGCCCCTGAACGTGGACGCACTGCGCCGGCATGCCGCCCGCGAGCTCACCGAAGAGACCGGCATCCACCTCCCCGACGGCGAGTTGCGGCTCTGGGGCCTCACCCGCGGAAGACGTTTCGGCAGCCTCGGCTTCCACTTCCTCGCCCCGCCCAGACCCAGCGCACTCGCACAGCGCCAACATGCACACCTCAGCATGTCCGGGACCGGCCAGGACGCAGTCGAACTCGACAAGATCGCGCTGGTGTCCTCGGCCGGGCATGCCACCCGTCTCGGCCCCTGCGCGGACTACCTGCACCAAGTACTGGGCCGATACTTCTCGCTCTAAACGCGTGGACTCGCGCCCGCCCCTGTCAATGACACAGAGTCCTTGCCCGCACCACATCAGCAAGTGCGAGTTCCTCTCCCGGTCCTCCTCGTGCCAGGCAGACCAGGAGACCGAGCACAGCCTCCTTCCTCATCAGCACACGCCCCAGAAGGGACAGACTTCATGGACCTCGACCGCCTGAAGCACCAGGCCATACGCATCCACGGCCTATACGACGAACTGAACCGCCGTGAGCGCGGCCGCGTCTGGACACGCAGTGAATTCATGCTGGGCTTCATGGGCGACGTCGGCGACCTGGCCAAACTCGTCATGGCCGAAGAAGGAGCACGAGCGAACCCAGGCGGCCGGGCCGCACTGGAGCACGAGCTTGCCGACTGCCTGTGGTCGGTACTCATCCTGGCCCACCTCCACAACGTGGACCTCGAGCACGCCTTCGACCGCACCATGGCAGGGCTCGACAAGAAGATCAGCGCCCGCCTTGCCCATGAGGCTCCTGCCACGTGAGCATCTCGGCATCACCCGGGCAGCAGCAAAGCCCGTCACCGAACTCATCGCCCCCACTACTCGATAGACGCGGGGTGTGTCAATTTAACGGCCCTGTCTCACTTTCGGTGGTGACGGAGAGTCGTGAGGGTCGTTGACATTCGCGTGAAGAATGTCAACGAGCTTGT
>NZ_JBFAKH010000210.1:0-3817 GCF_040655635.1 Streptomyces sp. NPDC050388 | reverse complement strand
CCGGAGCGGGCCGCGGTACGCGCGCAGCAGCTGGCGGCGATCGACCCGGACTGGGACTGCCCCTGGCCACTGGACTGGCAACGCCACCACCGCGTCCTCGCCGACCTGGTCGACGCCGACGGTGTACTGCCCGACATCGCACCCGGGGCGCTGATGGACGGCGACGACATCGGACGATGGCTGAAGCGGCAGAAACAGCCGAGCACCTGGACGCAACTGTCCACCGAGCAACAGCAACGACTCTCCAAACTGGGCGTGACACCCGTGGAAGCGCCGGTACCCGCCCCGGCAGCCAGGGGTGCGTCGAAGGGGCCGGGCAAGGCACAGCAGGCATTCCAACGCGGACTCACGGCCCTCACACAATGGGTCGAACGGGAAGGCCCGGACCGGCCTGTACCGCGCGGCCACAGCGAACAGATCACGGTCGACGGCGAGCCGGAACCGGTGACCGTGAAACTGGGCGTATGGATCTCCAACACCAAGACCCGACGCGACAAACTCACCCCCGAACAGCGCGGCGCACTGCGAGAGCTGGGCATCGAATGGGCTTAGCAGGCCGTGGCTCATGCCTGTTGCGGCACGCCCCTCGACACCCGCCCCAGATATTCATGAACATGTCAACTCCCCCTGAAGAGGAGTTGCACGGTGAACAGAACGACAGGAGCCCGGCGCCGACTCTCCGCGATGGCGGGTGCGGTGGTGGCGGCCGCGGGCATCATGCTGTTCGGCGCCGCCCCGGCCTCAGCCGCGGATTACTACTACGAGCTCCCCTGCCCGGCCGGCGAGGCCTACCAGGTCACGCAGGGCCCGGAGGGCACGTACTCGCACACCGGCCCCTACAACGAGTACGCCTGGGACTTCGGTCTCCCCGCGAACTACGAGGTCTCCGCCGCGCAGGGCGGCACGGTCCTGGTCTCGGACTGGTCCCCGTACTGGCAGAACGGCATCGAGGTGATCATCCGGCACTCGAACGGCCAGTGCACCCACTACGCGCACCTGAACCGGGCCATCTACAACACCGGTGACTGGGTCCCGCAGGGCCGGGTCATCGGCTGGTCGGGCAGCACGGGCGCGTCGACCGCGCCGCACCTGCACTTCCAGGTGATCGACTGCAACACCCGGGTGGGCATCCCCGCCTCGCTCCAGGGCTGGGTGCCGTACACCGGGTCGTGGCCGGTCAGCGTCAACTCGTACGCCTGACACGCATGAGTGCGCGCATCCTCCCCCGGCGGGAGGGGGATGCGCGCCCAGATCACTGGCACATCAACACCTGAGAAATAGCGGCAAACTGCCGCAAATCATCAGCGAGGACGAAACAGGTGGGGCAGCCGTTAGCGGCTGCCCCACCGTCCCCCAAGGCCGGCCGGTCCAGCATGATCCGTGCGCCGCAATCGCCGCAGGAGCCGCGTGGCGGGCCCTGCGGCACACCCTGGACGAGTGGAGGAGTGGGAGTCCGATTCCCTTCCACCCCTCCCCATGCCTGAGGCCTGTTGAACACATCGTCGTCAAAACCAGCTGCCGTGCTTTCCAGCTCACCGTTACGCGATCTTCTGCTCAAACATTATTGAGGCTGAGACAACAACGGGGGCTTCGACAGCTCGTACGGTCCGCGACGATGAGAACCGACGTATGTCGGGACAGGCAAGTCCAGTTCGGAGACCGGCTCAGGCCTCGGTGTAAACGACGCGTATCACCTTGGCTCCGTAGTCGCACCACACCGTCGACGTCTGCCCAGCTCGGACTATCGGACCCCAGTGAGTGTATTCGTACCCATTGTCGAATCGCTTACAGTCGACGCCGCCGCGGAAGTAGTCGTTCGCTCCGCCCTGGCAGGTCACCGCCGCTCCCTTGTGTCCCAGACTGCCCTCGACGAGCCTGTGGGTGCAGTTGTAGAGGGACGCCGGAGCGACCGAAGCGGCCGAAGCAGTAGCCGGCACGCCCAACAGCCCAGCACCCACAGCCGTGATGGTGGCCGCCGTCAGCGCCATTCGCCGCCATACAGACATTTCATTCCTCCCACCCGTCATGGCCACGTGCCATGACCTCGCCAATTCATTGCTGGCGCCGTCAGTCTGCGGCGACCGGGTGGGGAAGGCGAAGACGTTTCGGCCTGGGCCGAAACCATCAAGCAAGACGGCACGGCCACGAGGTACGGCGGTACGGACGCACCGCCCGCCTACCGGGAGGGCCCAGGAAAGCGCCGCGGGCGGACGTGCGCCCCCTCGGCTCCATCCCGGCGACCCCTGCGCGTGGCGCGGTGCGGGGCGCCGGTTTGAAAACCCCGGCCGACTCGAAGAGGCTGAGCCCGCTCGTGCCGGTGACCAGGAGGGGGAGCGGGCGTGGCGCTTCGGATCCACTTCACGGTCGAGGACCTGGGCAGAACCCGGGTGGCATCCGCCTTCCGTCCGCTGCAGGAGTTGAGCATCGCCCTGCGGGTCTGGCGGAACACGACCCCGCCCCCGCGCCTGCGGGCGTGGCGCCGCGAGACCGCGGCGCAGCTGCCGGCCGCGGCCCGGCCGGCGTTCGAGCTGACACCGTCCCACGGCTGGGTGCCCGACTTTTTGGCCCCGCCCGCGGCGGGGGAGCCGGAGGAACTACTGGAGCAGATCCGCGCCACCCCCCCGCCGCCGGTTGCGCGGCGAGCTGGCGGACCTCACCGCGCGGCAGCCCGTGCCGCGGTGGACCCGGCTGCTCGGCGAGGACCCCGCCGTGCTCCAGCAGTTCGTGGACGGCCTGACCGCGGCCCACGGCGTCCTGCTGGCCCCGTACCGGTCCCAGATGGAGTCCCGGCTGAAGGCCGACAGCACCCTGCGCGCCGGACACTTCCTGCACGGCGGGGTGGAGCGGGTGCTGGCGCGGCTGCATCCGCGGCAGATCCGCTGGGAGTCCCCTGTGCTGTCGGTGACCATGGCCTCGGGGATCGACGCCGACCTGCACCTGGCCGGACAGGGGTTGCTCCTGGTGCCTTCCGTCTTCGGCACGGACGCCCCGGTCATCGTCCCGGACGCCCAGCCGCAGCCGATGCTCTTCTATCCCGCCTCGTCCGATGCCCCGCTGCCCGACCTCGTGCGGCCGCGCACGGGCGCTGCCGTGACGCTGGCGCAGCTGCTGGGCCGGACCCGGGCCGCCATCCTGCTCACCGTCGCGGACCGGGCCGGCTGCACCACAACGGAGTTGTCGACCACGGCGGGGGTCTCGGTGTCCACCGCCAGCGAGCACGCGACGGTCCTGCGGCAGGCGGGCCTTATCACCACCACACGCCACCACAAGGCGGTCCTCCACACCATGACACCCGTCGGCCGCGCCCTGATCAACACGACCTGACGGACGGGCTCAACGGCGGGGCCGTTGCCCACCCCCCTCCCTGCACGCCCCGTGCTGTCCCCAGCGCCCGGCGCCTCCCCGCCCGTGCGGGGATGGTCCCGGGTTGATCGCCCACACCTCGCCGTCGGCGTAGTGCTCCCCGCGCCCGCGGGGATGGCCCTCAACGGGGTACTGAACAGCACGAACACCGAGCCGTGATACCGATCGGCAACACAACGACTCGGCGATCCGTCAAAAACGTCAGCGTGAAACCGGCAACCACCGTCAGCGGCGCGACACCGGCCGTCACCCTCCCGACCAGGGCCCACACCACCCCGGAGCACTGACACCTCAAATACCGAAACCACACCGATAAACCGACGCAGATCAGGGAGACGGCCCGGACCCTGGGCGCGGCAATGTGTGCAGAACTCGTCTGGCGCAAGGGATTTGCACGGAATCCGCCTCCTGCGGCCGGCCGCTCCGTGTGGCAGCATGCCCTCCGGATCTTCCG
>NZ_JBFAKH010000209.1:0-3825 GCF_040655635.1 Streptomyces sp. NPDC050388 | reverse complement strand
AGCAGCTCCGAGCCCGGATCGAACACCACCTCCTTGATGGGCCGCTCCAGGTGCCGGTCCAGCTCCGCGCAGACCGCGTCGAAGGCCTCGGCGAAGACGGGGAAGGCCGCGTACAGCTCCCGGCCCATGCCGGGACGCTGCGCGCCCTGCCCGGAGAACAGGAACGCCGAACGGCCCTCGGCCGCCGTGCCGCGGACCACGCCCGGGGCCGGACGGCCCTGCGCCAGCGCCTCCAGCGAGGTGAGGAAGTCCTCTGACGTCGTGGCGACGACCGCTGCCCGGTGTTCCAGGTGGGCCCGGCCGGTGGCCAGGGACCAGGCCACGTCGAGGGGCACCGCTTGCTCGCTCACGACGGCGGCGAGGCGTTCGGCCTGCGCGCGCAGGGCGTTGGCGCTGCGGGCGGACAGGACCCAGGGGACGACCGCCGGGACTGCTGGGACTCCCGGGGGCGCCGGAACCTCCGGTGTCGACTCCTCGGCGGGCGCGGCTTCGAGGAGGGTGTGGGCGTTGGTGCCGCTGACACCGAAGGAGGACACCGCGGCGCGGCGCGGGCGCTCGCCCGTCTCCGGCCAGGCGCGGGCCTCGGTCAGCAGCCGGACCTCGCCCGCCGACCAGTCGATCTTCGACGACGGCTCGTCCACGTGCAGGGTCTGCGGCAGCATCCCGTGCCGCATGGCCATGACCATCTTGATGACGCTCGCGACGCCGGCGGCGGCCTGGGTGTGCCCGATGTTCGACTTCAGCGAGCCCAGCCACAGCGGCCGGTCCTCCGGCCGCTCCTGGCCGTAGGTGGCCAGCAGCGCCTGCGCCTCGATCGGGTCGCCCAGCGTCGTGCCGGTGCCGTGCGCCTCCACCACGTCCACGTCCGCCGCCGAGACACCCGCGTTGGCCAGCGCCTGACGGATGACCCGCTGCTGCGACGGACCGTTCGGGGCGGTCAGGCCGTTGGACGCACCGTCCTGGTTGATCGCCGAGCCGCGTACCACGGCGAGGACCTGGTGGCCGTTACGGCGGGCGTCCGACAGCCGCTCCACCAGCAGCACGCCCACGCCCTCGCCCCAGCCGGTGCCGTCCGCCGCGTCCGCGAACGCCTTCACACGTCCGTCCCCGGCCAGGCCGCCCTGACGGGAGAACTCCGCGAAGACGGTGCCGGTGGCCATCACGGCGACACCGCCGACGAGAGCGGCCGAGCATTCGCCGTTGTAGAGGGCCTGGACGGCCATGTGCAGGGCGACCAGCGACGACGAGCAGGCCGTGTCGACCGTGACCGCCGGCCCCTCCAGGCCCAGGGCGTACGAGACGCGTCCCGAGAGCACGGCGGTGGCCGTACCGGTCATGAGGTAGCCCTCGGTGCCTTCCGGAGCCTGGGTGATGTCGCTGCCGTAGCCCTGTGAGGAGGCTCCGACATAGACGCCCGTACGGCTGCCCTTCATCGACGAGGGGTCGATACCAGCCCGTTCGAAGACCTCCCAGGACGCCTCCAGCAGGAGCCGCTGCTGCGGGTCCATGGCCAGGGCCTCGCGCGGGTTGATGCCGAAGAACCCGGCGTCGAAGTCTCCGGCCTCGGCGAGCCAGCCGCCCATGACGGCGGGCCGGTCGGCGGGGATGTCGCCCGCCCAGCTCCGGTCGGCGGGGATGTCGCCCACGGTGTCCTCGCCGTCGGCGACCACACGCCACAGCTCCTCGGGGGAGCGTGCTCCGCCGGGGAAGCGGCAGCTCATGCCGACGATGACGACGGGGTCGTCGGATGCGGCGCCCGCCCCGGCCGGACCGGCGGCCGGGGTCTCGGCGGTCCGGTCGTCGGCCGGCTGGTCGAGGACGAGCGTGAGGAGGTGGTCGGCGAGCTCCGCGACGGTCGGGTAGTCGAAGACGAGGGTGGTGGACAGGCGCAGACCGCTGAGGGTGTTGAGCCGGTTGCGCACGTCCACGGCCGTGAGGGAGTCGAAGCCGAGCTCGCGGAAGGGGCGTGCGGCGTCGAGTTCACCGGCGTCGGCGTAGCCGAGAACGGCGGCGGCCTCGCCGCGCACGAGGTCGAGGATGCGATTGCGCTGCTCGGCCGGGGTGAGTCCGACGAGGCTGCGCTGCAGCGCAGAGGTGACGGCGGACTCGGCGTCCCCACCCGCCTCGGCCTCGGCGGCGTCCAGGGCCTCCCGTACCTCGGGCAGGTCCTCGAGAAGCGGGCTGCGGCGCACGACGGTGAACGAGGGGACGAAGCGGTCCCAGCGGACGTCGACGACGGTGAGCACCGTCTCGTCGTGCTCGACTGCCTGCCGCAGCGCGTTGATGTTCAGGTCGGGGTCCATGACGGGCAGGCCGCGGCGGCTGAGCAACTGCTCGGCCTCGCCCTTGGCCATGCCCGCGCCGTCCCAGGCGCCCCAGGACAGGGCGGTGGCGGTACGTCCACGGGCCCGGCGGTCCTCGGCGAAGGCATCCAGGTAGGTGTTGGCGGCGGCGTAGGCGCCCTGGCCACCACTGCCCCAGATGCCGGAGATCGAGGAGAAGACGACGAAGGCGTCGAGCGGCTCGTCGCCGAGGATGTCGTCGAGGTTACGGGCGCCGGCGACCTTGGCGGTGACGACGTCGGCGAAGGTGGGGTGGTCGGTTTCCTCGATGGAGCTGAGCTGGCTGACACCGGCCGTGTGGATGACGGCTGTTATGGAGTCACCCTGTTCGCGCAGGTCGTCGACGAGGGCCCGGACCGCGGCGCGGTCGGCGATGTCGCAGGCGGCGATGGTGACGCGTACACCCTTCGCGATCAGCTCCGCCTCGAGTTCGGCGGCGCCGGGCGCGGCGGGTCCGCGTCGGCTGGTGAGCACGAGGTGCTCGGCTCCGGTCTCGGCGAACCGGCGGGCGAGGAAGGTGCCGAGGGCGCCCGTACCGCCGGTGATGAGGACGGTGCCGCGCGGGTTCCAGGACCGGGCCGGTTCGTCGAGCGGTGCGTGCAGCAGACGCCGGGCGTAGACGCCGGTGGACCGGACGGCCACCTGGTCCTCGCCGTCCGTGGCGCTGAGGACGCCGCAGATCCGGGCAAGGGCACGGTCGTCCAGGAGGGTGGGGAGGTCGATCTGGCCGCCCCACCGTCCCGGGTTCTCCAGGCCGACGACCCGGCCGAAGCCGGACACCATGGACTGGACAGGGGCGGCGAGGGGGTCGGACCTGCCGACGGACACGGCTCCGCGGGTGAGCGTCCACAACGGGGCGGACCCCTCCGTGGCAGCCAGGGCCTTCACGAGGTCGACGGTGGCGAGGAGCCCGGCGGGCAGCGCCGGGAAATCGGGGTGTGGCGTCTCGTCGAGCCCGAGGAGGGAGAGGATGCCGTGAACGTCGTCACCCTCGGCAAGGTCGGTGAACTCGCCGAGGGTGACAAGGACGGCCTCGGCGCCGTGCCGGGCGAGGCCCTCGGTGAGGGTGTCGGCCAGGGCGGAGGTGTCGGCGACCGGGGCGTCCGGTACGACGACGAGCCAACGCCCGGACAGGGCCGGTGCCTCACTGGACGGCGCCACGGGCTTCCAGGTGATGCGGTAACGCCAGGAGTCGATCGTCGACCGCTCCCGGCGGCCGCGTCTCCAGGAACTGAGGACGGGCAGGGCCGTGCGCAACGATTCGGTGTCGGCTCCGTCGAGGGCGGCCGCCAGGGCGTCCGCGTTGCCCTGCTCGATGGCGTCCCAGAAACGGGCCTCGTCGGGGTCGACGGTGCGCGCGGTTCCGGCGATGGCTGCTCCGGCCTCGAACTCGGGCCAGTAGCGGGTGCGCTGGAAGGGGTAGGTGGGCAGGGGGATGCGGCGGGCGCCGGTGCCGGCGTAGACGGTGTGCCAGTCGACGGTG
>NZ_JBFAKH010000208.1:0-3858 GCF_040655635.1 Streptomyces sp. NPDC050388 | reverse complement strand
GGATCGAACACCACCTCCTTGATGGGCCGCTCCAGGTGCCGGTCCAGCTCCGCGCAGACCGCGTCGAAGGCCTCGGCGAACACGGGGAAGGCCGCGTACAGCTCCCGGCCCATGCCGGGACGCTGCGCACCCTGCCCGGAGAACAAGAACGCCGAACGGCCCTCGGCCGCCGTGCCGCGGACCACACCCGCGATCGTGCCGCCTGCGGCGAGGATCTCCAGTCCGCGGAGGAACTCCGCACGGTCGGCGGCGACCACGGCGGCCCGGCGCTCCAGGTGGGCCCGGTCGGTTGCCAGTGAGAAGCCGAGATCCGCAATCGAAGCCCCGGCGTCGCCCCGCACGTGGGCGAGGAGCCGCTCGGCCTGGCCTGCGAGCGCCCGGTCGGACCGGGCCGAGAGCACCCACGGCACCACCGGCGGCATCGCACCGGTGTCGGAGGTGTTCGCGGGCTCCTCGTCGGCGGCCTCGAGGATCACGTGGGCGTTGGTGCCGCTGATGCCGAACGAGGACACCGCGGCGCGGCGCGGGCGCTCGCCCGTGTCCGGCCAGTCATGCTCCTCCGTCAGCAGTTCGACTCTGCCGTCCGACCAGTCGACCTGGGTGGACGGCTCGTCGACGTGGAGGGTGCGGGGCAGAACGCCGTGCCTGAGGGCCAGCACCATCTTGATGATGCCGGCGACGCCGGCGGCGGCCTGGGTGTGGCCGATGTTCGACTTGATCGAGCCCAGCCACAGCGGGCTGCCGTTCTCCGGCCGGTCCTGGCCGTAGGTGGCCAGCAGCGCCTGCGCCTCGATCGGGTCGCCGAGCTTGGTGCCGGTGCCGTGCGCCTCGACGGCGTCCACATCGGCGGGCGTCAGGCCGGCGTTGGCGAGGGCGGCGCGGATGACGCGCTGCTGCGACGGGCCGTTGGGGGCCGTCAGGCCGTTGGAGGCGCCGTCCTGGTTGATCGCCGAGCCGCGCACGACGGCGAGGACCCGGTGGCCGTTGCGGCGCGCGTCCGACAGCCGCTCCACGAGGAGCGCACCGACGCCCTCGCCCCAGCCGGTGCCGTCCGCGGCGTCCGCGAACGCCTTGACCCGGCTGTCCGCGGAGAGCACGCCCTGCTGGCTGAACTCCAAGAACACGCCCGGGGTGGACATGACGGTGACGCCGCCCGCGAGAGCGAGGTCGCATTCGCCGTTGCGCAGCGCCTGCACGGCCTGGTGCAGCGCGACAAGGGACGACGAGCAGGCGGTGTCGACGGAGACGGCCGGACCCTCCAGACCCAGGGTGTAGGAGATGCGGCCGGACAGCACACTGGCGGAGCTGCCGGTGGCCACGTACCCCTGGACGCCCTCGGTCGAGCCGATCAGGAGGTTGGCGTAGTCCTGTCCGTTGGTCCCGACGTACACGCCCGTGCGGGTGCCGCGCAGCGAGGTCGGATCGATTCCGGCGCGTTCGAAGGTGTCCCAGGCCGTCTCCAGCATGAGCCGCTGCTGCGGGTCCATGGCCAGGGCCTCACGCGGCGAGATCCCGAAGAACGCCGGGTCGAATTCGGCGATGGCGTCGATGAATCCGCCCTCGCGGGCACGTGAGGCGCCAGGTGCGTCCGGGTCGTAGTAGTCCTCCAGGCTCCAGCCCCGGTCGCCGGGGAGTGGCGAGATCGCGTCGGTGCCCGCGAGGAGCAGCTCCCACAGGTCGTCCGGAGAGGACACGCCGGCCGGGAAGCGGCAACCCATGCCGACGATCACTACCGGGTCGTCGGCGTCGGCGGGCTGCGCCGAGCGGGCAGGGACGACGGCGGTGGCCGTCGCGGTGCCGCCGGGGGCGAGCTCGGTGTGGAGGAACGCGGCGAGGGTGTTCGGGGTCGGGTGGTCGAAGACGAGGGTGGCCGGCAGGCGCAGACCGGTGGTGCCGGCCAGCAGGTTGCGCAGTTCGACGGCGGTGAGGGAGTCGAAGCCGAGCTCCCGGAACGCCTTGCCGGGCAGCACGGCCTCGTCCGAGGTGTGGCCGAGGACGGCTGCGGCTTGGCCGCGCACGAGGTCCAGGAGCATCCGGGTGCCGTCGGCGGCCGACATGTCGGCGAGACGCGCGGCCAGGGCTCCGACGGCGGTCTCCTCGGAGGCGGGGGCGGCCGACCCGGTGTGTGCTGCGGCGGCGCGCCGCACGTCGTCGATGTCGGAGATGAGCGCGGCCCGGCCGGTGGCCAGACGGGCCGGCGCGAGGACGGCCCAGTCGACGTCCGCGATGACCGTGCACGGCGCGCCGGTCACGACGGACCGAGCCATGACGGCGACGGCGACCTCGGGGTCCATGGCGGGCATGCCGCCGCGCTCCATGCGGCGGGCCACGAGGGGGTCCGTGGCCAGTCCGCCGCCGCCCCAGGCGCCCCAGGCGATCGAGGTGGCGGGCAGTCCGAGGGTGCGGCGGTGCTGGGCGAGGGCGTCCAGCAGGGTGTTGGCGGCAGCGTAGTTGGCCTGGCCGGCGTTGCCGAACGTACCAGCCAGGGAAGAGAACAGCACGAACGCGTCGAGGGAGAGGTCGCGGGTCAGCTCGTGCAGGTGGAGCGCCGCGGTCGCCTTGGAGTCGAGTACGTGTGCGAAGCGGGCGGGGGTCATCGAGGGCAGGATGCCGTCGTCGAGGACGCCCGCCGTGTGCACGACGGCGGTCAGCGGGTGCTCGGCGGGTACCGCGGCCAGTACGGCGGCCAGCGCGTCGCGGTCGGCGGCGTCGCAGGCGGTGACCGTGACGCGGGCGCCCAGCGCGGTGAGTTCGTCGCGCAGCTCTGTGGCACCGGGCGCGTCGAGGCCCCGACGGCTGATGAGCACGAGGTGCTCGGCGCCGTTGCGGGCCAGCCAGCGGGCGACATGGCCGCCGAGCGCGCCGGTGCCGCCGGTGACGAGGACGGTGCCGCGCGGGGCCCAGCCGTCGGTACCGTCGGCGAGCGGCGCACGGTCGAGCCGACGGGCGAGGACGCCCGCGGTGCGTACGGCGAACTCGTCGTCGGCGCCGTCATGGCCGGCGAGGAGGCCTGCGAGGCGGTCGACGGCACGCTCGTCCACGACGAGTGGCAGGTCGACCAGGCCGCCCCAGAGGGCGGGCTGCTCGATGGCGGCGACCTGGCCGAGGCCCCAGACGGCGGAGCGGTCGGGACGCGGCAGGGGGTCGCGGTCGGCCGTGGTGACGGCGGCACGGGTGGCGCACCACAGCGGTGCCCGGACTCCCGCATCGCCCAGTGCCTGCACCAGGGTGAGGCTCGCGGCGAGGCCGGCGGGGACCGCAGGGTGGTCGGTGTGGTGGCCGTCGGCGAATGACAACAGGGACAGGACACCCGTCAGGCGCCAGTCCCCGGCGAGCAGCGCGGCGAGCGCCTCGCGGTCGGGGGACGCGGCGGCCACTGTGATACGGGCCACCTCGGCGCCGTGCCGCGCGAGGCCGACTGCGACGGTCTCCGCGACGAGGCTGTCGTCCGCGGAGAGGCTGTCCGGTACGACGAGCAGCCAGCGGCCCGTCAGGGGGGCGTCCAGGGGGGACTCGACCGGTTTCCACGCGACCTTGTAGTGCCAGGAGTCGGACGCCGACCGTTCGTGGCGTCGGCGTCGCCAGGAGGTGAGCACCGGCAGGACCGTCTCCAGGGAAGCCGCGGTGGTCTCGTCCACCGTGCCGAGGGCCTGCGCGAGGGCGTCCAGGTCACCCTGTTCGACGGCTTCCCAGAAACGGGCGTCCTCGGGGTCGACGGCTTCGGCGAGTACGGCGGCCGGGGACTCGGGCCAGTAGCGGGTGCGCTGGAAGGGGTAGGTGGGCAGGGGGATGCGGCGGGCGCCGGTGCCGGCGTAGACGGTGTGCCAGTCGACGGTGACGCCGTGGCAGTGTGCCTCG
>NZ_JBFAKH010000207.1:0-3889 GCF_040655635.1 Streptomyces sp. NPDC050388 | reverse complement strand
CCCGCCACCCTCGACCCCCGCACCTGGACCCACACCGCCGCCGTCCTGGCCGGCACCACCGGCGAGGACCAGACCGCCGTCCGCGCCTCCGGCGTCCACGCCCGCCGCATCGTGCGCGCCACCCCCGGCCGCACCGAGGCGGCCTGGCGGGCGCGCGGCACCGTGCTGATCACCGGCGGCACCGGCGGCCTGGGCGCCCGGGTGGCCCGCTGGGCCGCCGCCCACGGCGCCGACCACCTGGTGCTCACCAGCCGCCGCGGCCCGGACGCCCCCGGCGCCACCGAACTGTGCGCACAGATCGAGGAGCTGGGCGCCCGCGCCACCGTCGTCGCCTGCGATGTCACCGACCGGGCCGCGCTGACCGCCCTGGCGGCCACCCTGCAGGACCGGGGCACCCCCGTCCGCAGCATCGTCCACACCGCCGGCATCGGCCAGATCACCCCCCTCAAGAAGATCGGAACCGCCGAACTGGTGGAGGTCCTGGACGCGAAGGTGACGGGTGCGGCGAACCTCGACGCGGTCTTCGCCGACGCCGACCTCGACGCCTTCGTCCTGTTCTCCTCCATCGCGGCCACCTGGGGCAGCGGCGGCCAGGCCGGCTACGCCGCCGCCAACACCTACCTCGACGCCCTCGCCGAGCAGCGCCGCGCCCGCGGCCTGCCCGCCACCTCCCTCGCCTGGGGCCCCTGGGCCGGCGGCGGACTGGTCACCAGCGACAGCGAGGACATGCTCGCGCGGCGCGGGCTGCCGGTCATGGACCCGCAGTACGCACTCACCGCGCTCGGCCAGGCCGTCGCTGCGCACGAGACGTCGGCGGCGGTGGCGGACGTGGCATGGGACCGCTTCACTCCCGCCTTCACCGCCCTGCGCCGCAGCCCGCTGCTGGCCGACCTGCCCGATGCCCAGCGCACCACCGAGGCGCCCACCGGCGACCCGGAGACCACCGGAGCGTCGACGGGTGCGGGGGCGACCGCCCCTGCTGCCGCCCTGTGCGAGCGCCTCGCCTCGGCTGCTGCCGAAGCCGTGACGTCCGGCGCTACGGACGGCGGTGACGAAGCGAGGGCCGAGGTACTCCTCGAGCTCGTACGCGGCGAAACAGCGCGCGTACTCGGAATCGCGAACCCTGCGCAGATCAAGCCACGTCGCGGTTTCGTCGAAGTGGGATTCGACTCCCTCATGGCCGTGGAACTCCGCAACGTGCTGAGCGAGCAGACCGGACTCAGGCTTCCGGCCACCCTGATCTTCGACTTCCCGGCGCCCGACGATCTTGTCCGGCACCTGGGCGAACAGCTTGCTCCACAGGAGCCGGACCGTGGCAGCGGCCACGGCGGACGGCACGACCTGAGTCACGGCGAGGGCCGGGGCCAGGCCGACGAGTCCGACGCACTGGCGGAAATCGATCGGCTGGAGCGCGTACTCGATTCCCTTTCGCCGGAGAGCACGGACAGCACAGGTATCACCAGGCGACTGGAGTCTCTGCTGTCTCAGTGGAACGCGACAAAGGGGTCTCCTCGCGAGGATCCGGAACCCGGGATCGACGGTCTGCTCGAAGCAGCAACGCCCGACGAGATGTTCGAACTCATCCAGCGCGAATTCGGAAAGAGCTGACCGGCCGGCGGTCCCGGGGAAGGAAACGGCCGCCAACCCGCAAACGAGCGTTGTCTTCCGCCTATCAATGGGGAACAAAGGATGTCAGATACAGAGAAAACCGCGAATGATGCGGTCGTGGTGGTCGAGAATCTTGTCAAGCAGTATCTGCCCGGGATGCCGCCGGCGGTCGACGGACTGAGCTTCACGGTGGCCCGAGGCGAGGTGTTCGGCCTCCTCGGCCCCAACGGTGCCGGCAAGACCACCACGATCCGGGTGCTCACCACCATGGCGAAGGCCACCTCCGGCCGGGCGTTCCTGGACGGAACCGACATCGTCGCCCAGCCCGCCCGGGCCCGTGGCGTCCTCGCGGTGGTCCCGCAGCACAACAACCTGGACCGTTCGCTGACGGTTCGGCAGAACCTGCTCTTCCACGCGGCGTACCACGGCATCGGCCGCTCCGAACGCCGCCGCCGCGCCAACGAGCTGCTGGAGCGTGTGCAGCTCGCCGACCGGGCCGACTCGCTCGTGGAGGAGATGTCCGGCGGTCAGGCACAGCGCGTGATGATCGCCCGAGCGCTCATGCACGACCCGAGCGTGATGTTCCTGGACGAGCCGGCAACGGGACTGGACCCGCAGGCGCGGCTGTTCGTCCACGACCTCGTCGCGGACCTCGGCCGCCAGGGCGTGACCGTCGTGATCACGACGCACGACATGGAGGAGGCCGCCAAGTTGTGCGATCGCATCGGCATCGTCGACCACGGCAAGCTGCTGACCCTGGACACCCCCGAGGAGCTCATCCGCAGCCTGCCGGGCGGTACGACGCTCACCCTCAAGCTCAACCTCCTGGACGAGACCCCGCAAGCCGTGACCGAGGCCCTGACCACCATTCCCTGGGTGGCGGCCGCCGAGTACGTGCCCGGCACCCCGGCCGTGCCGCCGCCCTTCCCGGGCATGCCGGCCCCCGAGCCGGAGGAGGACCGGTTCGTGCTGAGCGTCGAGTCCGGCGCCGGCGACGTGCTGCCCGCCGTCTTCAAGGTGCTCGACGAGCTGCACTGCGAGGTCAAGGACTTGGCCGTACGGGAGGCAAGCCTCGAAGACGTCTTCATCCACCTCACTGGCAAGGGACTTCGGTGACCATCAAGAGCTCCACGAAAACAGCGACCTCCACCGCGCCCGGCGATTCCGCGGAACCGCCGGAGGCGGCGAGCCCGGCCACCGGGCCGGCCGAGGCCGGAGCAGGCATGCTGGCCCGCAGGCCCTCCGGGCCACGCAGCATCTCCCAGCGCCGGGTCTTCACGTCGATCCTGTGGCGGGACATCCTGGTCACGGTCCGTCAACCGTGGCTGTTCCTCGCCGAGTCGCTGCTGCAGCCCCTGTTCATCCTGTTCATCTTCGGCAAGGTCCTCGCCGACATGAGCTACGTCGACGAAAGCTACGTGCCGCTGCTGCTACCCGGCATCATCGGCCTGGCGGCCTTCATCAGCGCGCTCCAGGCCACGGCACTGCCCCTGGTCATGGACTTCTCCTACTCGAAGGAGATCGAGGACCGCCTGATGGCTCCGGTCGGGATCCGGCTCGTCGCCCTCGAGAAAATCGTGTTCGGCGGGATACGCGGCTTCATCGCGGCCGTCATCATGATCCCTGTCGGCATCCTCGTCCTCGGCGTGCCGTGGTGGTCGGCGTCGTCGCTGCCGCCGATCCTCGGGGTGCTCGTCCTGGGCTCGCTGCTGGGCGGCGCGTTCGGCCTGGTTCTGGGCACCCTCGTGCCGGCGCGCCGCGTGGGCGTGGTGTTCGGTCTCGCCCTGACGCCGCTGATGTTCACCGCCGCCGCGCAGTACCCGCTGCTCAGCCTGGACGGTCTGCGCTGGTTCCAGGTGGTCGTCGGCCTCAACCCGATCACGTACATCAACGAGGGTCTACGGGCCGTGCTGCTCCACAAGGTGGAATCCGTGCCGCTCGGCATCGACATCGCGGTGCTCGCCGCCGCGACCCTGGTCGCGGCGGTCGTGGGTATCCGCGGCTTCAGCCGCCGCGCTCTCGACTGACGGCACTTCCCCTCGCCGGGGCCGCCGCTCGCTGGCCGGGCGGCGGCCCCGGCGAAGTGTGTCCGGCCGCCCGTACCGGCCGGACACGGACTCCGGGCAATGAGCAACCGAGGCACCCGCAGTGCCAGGACGCTCAACTACGCATGCGTATCGGTACACAGATGGCCGTGGGCGGCACCCGTACGGGCGTGGCGGTTACCGCAGTCGGGACGACCGCCGTGACGGTGACCGCGAGCGTTCCGGCTTCCGCCGCG
>NZ_JBFAKH010000206.1:0-3938 GCF_040655635.1 Streptomyces sp. NPDC050388 | reverse complement strand
CGGCATCAAGGTGCACCACACCAAGGGGGTCCGCGTCAAGGACGGAGTGGTGGGCAGCTTCCGGGTCGTCCACCGCTTCGGCGGACACGGCGGATTCGGCGGACACGGCGGATACTGACCCAACCGCCACCCCGGCACCACGCACGGACCCCGGCCCGCTGGAATCGGGCCGGGGTCTGCCCTGCACCGTCCCGCCCCAAACACCCGCTTTCCCCCGCCCACCCGGGAACCCCAGCATAAATCCGGACAACGACGCCCTGCCAGCTCAGCCCCACCCGGAAGTGCATCTCGGCCGCTGGTTCAGCCGGCGTCTGATCCGCGTCGTCGTACCCCGCGGTGGAGACGGCACCATTGGGTGCCGTCGACTTGGTGACGTTGTCGTTGTACTCCTGTGCCAGAGCAACGAAAACCTACGCAGCAGACCCGCACCGAAGCTCACATCACCCCAGCCAGCTGCGATCTCTCGGTTTGGTGTCAGCGGATGGTGTGTCAGTGGTGGTTCCCTTCGCCGTTGTCCGCAGGTGCTGGTCAATGAGCTGGCGGTCGGGTTTGCGGCAGGTGTTGCCACTGTCATGAGATGAGAGATCAGGGTGTCAGCACTGTCACCGGGCGATATACGTGCAGGTCGCGTACTGACACGAAAACGAGAGATCGCACACGGGCCCCGGGGTTCACTGTCACGGCGCGGTATATCCCATGGCGGTTCACCGACACGAGGCCGAGACATCGCACGGCGCAGGCCCTCCCCGGTCAGGTGTCGGCGGACAGAAGGTGCACCAGGCCGACCCAGGGCCCCTCGTCCGTTTTGGTGTGGACCGCGCGGACCCTCCAGCGGCCGGCGGGCAGCGGGACCGGCGCCCGGGCGGGCCTCCCACCGCCGGGGTACTCCACGCCCGGTTCGCTGCCTGCCTCGACGGAGTCCATGAGCACGGCCGGGCCGTCCGTCACCCACGCGCCGCACTCCTCCCACGCGGTGGCGGGATCCGTGAGCACGAGCTCGGCCGCGGCCCTCAGCTGGGCCTCACCGTCGGCAGCGAGCCGGCGCAGGAAGGCCCACCGCTCGGGCAGACAGCAGCTCGTGGCGGGCTCGTCCGCCAGCACCGGCGCCTGCGCGCCGCCCTGCCCCACAGTGATCGCCCCGGCCGGGCCGTCCACCGCACCGGCCCGGTCGTAGTCATCCACAGCGGTGGCGTCTCCCACGACCGTCCCCGTCTGCGTGCACCCGCCCCAGGCGGCCAGTGCTGAGAGGGGGACGACGACCAACGGGCCGCCCCTCGACTCCACCCAGACCGGGCAGGCAGGGGCCGCATCGGCTGGGGTGGACGAGGAGACGTTCATCCCGCCAGGATGCTCCCGGTCCCTGACAGCGCCTCGCCCGGGCGCACGCGGCAGCCAACAGCCCGGGGGCGGCCACCGACCACATGCGCCGCCGGTCGGTGTGCTGTTACCGGAGGGTGTACTCGCACATGTGCTTGCCGTCGGCGCCGCCCGGTTCCTCGGCGCCCTTCTTCCCGTCGACGGTGATCGAGCAAGGAGCCGCGGCGAGCTGGCCGTTGGACAGCTTCACCGGCCCCGGCACGACGGACACGGTGATCCCGACCTTGCGTTCGGTGCTGTTCAAGGTGAGGTTGTCCGACTTCTTCCACGGCAGCGTGACCTGCTCGGAGCGGTTCGTGTCGAGGTTGTAGTAGACGCTGGACTTGCCCTCGCCGCCGACCTCGAAGGTGACCTCGTACGTCTTGCCCCGGCCCTCGGGGGCCGGCTTGGACGACGACGTGGCCGTGCCCTTGCCGGCGTGCTCCTTCTTGGCGTCGTTGCCGCTGCTGCCGCACGCGGTCATCAGCCCGGCCGCCGCGATGAGCGCCGTGAGGGTCATTGCCCTGCGCATGTGTGTGCTCCCCCGTGGTGCGGATGTGACCCGGTGTGTGGAATGAGTCGTACGGAGCATCGTAGGTGTGTGGTCCCTGCCGTCGGCGGGTGGGCTGGTGGCCGGACCCGGAGCGGGGGCGCGTGAGGGGGTTGGTGGGCAGTGCGATGTGTCGGGTTCGTATCAGTGGAGTGGCTAGAGCATGGTCGTGCGGGTTGAGCTCACCGCCGACAAGACCGTCTTGGATGCGGCAACGTATTGGGGGATGAATGGTGCTGGTGACGGAGTTCCGGACGGAGGATCTGCCGGTGGCCGAGCGGTTCGGCTCCTGGCACGACATGACGGCCAGGGCGTTGATACCCAACGCGATCCGCAGCGACCACGAGGCGGACTTCCGGGCGAGCGCGCGAGTGCTGGACCTGGGCGCGGTGCAGGTGTCCGCGCTGGCCTACCCGTCGCTGGAGACCCGCCGGACGGCAAAGCTGATCCGGGGCTCCGATCCCGAGTCCTACCAGTTGATGCTGAACCTGCGCGGTAGCCACCGGCTCCTCCAAGGCGGCCGGGACACCACCAGCGGCCCCGGGGAGGTGATGCTTTACAACACTTCACGCCCCTGGCACGGCTGGGCAGCCGCCGGCGCGGACACCACGAGAGGGGTGATGGTGCAATTCCCCCGGGCCCTGCTGCCGCTCCCGGCGAACAAGGTCGACCGGCTCACCGCCGTGCGGTTGCCCGGACGCGAGGGGATGGGCGCCCTGCTGTCCGGCTACCTCACCCAGCTGGTCGCCGACGCCGCCACCTACACCGCGGTGGACGGCGCCCGCCTGGCCACCTGCACCCTGGACCTGCTGACCGCCTTCCTCGCCCACCACCTCGACGCCACCGCGTCGATGCCGCCCCAGACCCGCCACCGGGCCCTGCTGATGAAGATCCACGCCTTCATCCAGCAGCACCTGGGCGACCCGGACCTGTCCCCGGGCGCGGTCGCCGCGGCCCACCACATCTCCCTGCGTTCCCTGCACCGGCTCTTCCAGGACCAGGACACCACCGTCGCCGGCTGGATCCGCGCCCGCCGGCTGGAGCGCTGCCGCCGCGACCTGGCCGACCCCCTCATGAGCAACCAGCCGATCCACGCCCTCGCCGCGCGCTGGGGCTTCGCGGACCCCGCGCACTTCTCCCGTGCCTTCCGCGCCGTCTACGGACTCGGCCCCCAGGACTACCGCCGGCAGCACCAAGCCGACCGGGCCCCACGTGGCACGCATGGTCAAGCGCCTGGCACTCCTCGTCAATGACCGACCCGCCCTTCCCCACCACTATTAGGCATGCCCTCGACAAGCAAGCGGGCTGCGGGCTGACAGGGGAAGGCGCCACCTGCTCATCGCTCTTCGCACGTGTCCCCCTTGCATCATTCACTGACATAGGAGCACCATGCGTCTCAAGAGAATCTCCCTGGCCGCTGCCGCCGTCTCAGCCGCGTCCGTCATGGGTGTCGTGATCCCGGCAGGCTCCGCGAGCGCGGCCCCGGCGCCCACGCCCACCGCGTCCGTGGCACCCGCAACGTCCCGTGCCGCAGCCACCGTGACGGTGTACGTGTGGGGGACCAACGTGGCCGTCCGTGCTTACGAGTCGACCAACAACTGCTTGAACTACCCGTCCACCAGCTGCCGTCTGCTGGGCCGCGTCACTCAGGTTTACGGTCAGGCCACCTGCCAGAAGAAGGGGCAGTCGGTCACCGCCGAGGGGATCACGAACAACTGGTGGACCTTCCTCGACCCGAACGGATCCGTCCCCGGTGGATGGGTCAGCAACATCTACATCCAGGGCGGACAAAAGATCGTTGGCGTGCCCGACTGCGCCTGACCGCAGAGCCGCACGGTTGTTCCACCACGTGCCTGACCGCGGGCCGGAGACTTCGTGTCTCCGGCCCGCACGCTGAGCTGTTTCCAACCTGAATCACCCCGGATTCGATAGAAACGCCGCTTAGAGGTCCTAACAGAGTGCTCGGACGCGCCGGTGCAGGATGAGGCAGACAGCCAACTGCAGGAAGGCGTCATGGATGTCGTCCCGGCGC
>NZ_JBFAKH010000205.1:0-4049 GCF_040655635.1 Streptomyces sp. NPDC050388 | reverse complement strand
TACCCCGCTCCACGGATGCACACCCCGCATAACGGCGCGACGCTCAGTCCGTCACCACCAACTCAATGAACCTTCAAACAACGGCATTGGGTGCCCGGAGGAAAGTGACACACGGTGATCTCCAGGCCGGTCTCGACAGCCAGCGCGGCCAGCTCGAACTTCCAGGCCCGGGTGCGGTAGCCGTTGGAACCGCCCGCGTCCGCAGTGATCAGCAGACGGTGCGAGCGCGGGTAGGTGTCGCGCCCGACCGCGTGCCACCAGCGGCGAACGGAGGCGACGGCGAAGGCTGCGGTGTCGTGGTCGGTGCCGACGTTGACCCAGCCGGTGTCCGCGGTCAGGTCGTAGATTCCGTATGGGATCGCCTTGCCCAGATCGGCATCGGGGAAATCGTGGGTGCGAACCCGGACTGGATCACCTTCGCGACGCCACTGGTGGCCGGCGTTCTTGTAGTTGCCGACCAACTCCTTCTTTTTGGTGTCCACGCTGATCACCGGGTCTCCGGCTGCCTGGAAGTCCTTGGCCTGGTCGTTGATATAGCGGAACTGCGTATCCCGGTCTGGGTGTTGGGCACCTTCGATGGTCTTGGCGTTGCCCTGGAGACTGAAACCCTCCGCGCGCAGCACGGCCGCCACGGTGTCCGCCGAGACCGGGTGTCCCTGCCGGGTCAGCTCGGCAGCCAGGTGCCGGGTCGACTTCGTCGTCCAGCGCAGCGGCGACATCGGGTCCCCGCGTACATCTGGTTCCACCAAGGCCAGCAGCGCGGGCCGAAGGCCCGGATCCAGGTCCACCGCACGCTTGCGGCCCCCACCGGACCGGCGTACCCGCCCCAACGGCGCCTCGCCGGACTCCAGTTCCGTCACCCCGCGCGACACGGTGCCCTCCCGGACTCCGGCCGCACGAGCGACGAGCCTGATGCCCCCATGGCCCAGCGACCGTGCTTCTGCTCCTATGGCCAGCCGCCGCTGCCGCTCGTCGAGATGCGGGAACAGCGTCGCGAACTTCGCGGCCAGTGCTGCCTCGATCCCCTCCGGACTCCCCGTACCACAACAACGATCCACAGAGCCGGAAGCGACGGCTTGTTTCCCGGCAAGCCCTAACTACCCGGCCTTGGGACAGGCTCCGCACTCCCCCACGGGCGCGGTGGCCCCCAGTCGAGTTGCGGCCCGTGCCGTATGGGGCAACGGTTGAAGAGGGCGCCCCCGCATCGAATGGCGGCAGCCCCGGCACCCGCCTTGAGCCATCTGCCATCTGTGCGCGGGAGGTCGAACCACCGTGAGAAGGCACGCTTCACGCACCCGAACCGTATTGACTCTCGTCGCGGCCGGCGTTCTCTCAGCAACCCTCGTCCCCGTCACCGCGTCGCAGGCCACTGCCGTCTCGGAGTGCGACAACGCCGCGGCCTACTACGACCGGAGCCCGGGAGGGGGCACTGGCACCCTCGGGACACAGCAAGCCCTGGTCTGTCTCATCAATGCCGAACGCGCACGACATGGGCTGCCGGCGCTCACGCACAACCAGTCCCTGACGAACGCGGCGTTTCAGCACTCCGACCAGGCAGTGCGCCTGAAATGGTGGGGGCCCGGCAAGGACTCGCACACCAACCCTCAGACCGGCTCGACGCCACAGAGTCGTATCAAGGCCGCGGGCTACTGCCCGAACCCCCGGTCCTGGAAGGTCAGCGAGATCACCTACACCGGCTGGGGCGGCGGGGGCACACCCCGGGCGGCCGTCAACTGGTGGGTAAACGTCAGCACATGGGGGCACCGCCAGATCGTCCTCGACCCATCACTGAGGGAGATCGGGCGCTGGGGCCTGGGAGGCGCGGCTGATCCGGCCGGCGCCGGCGCGAGCGAAGCGGGAACCTACGTCGTGACTTTCGGAAGCTGCCAGCCAGCCTGACGAGGGAGGGTCTATCAGAGAGGGCGTTTAGCGTGGGCGAATTGCCGCTTATGGCCTAGTAGGTTCCTCGCCGGGTTGGTGTGGCCTCGTCCGTTATGCGCTCGGTGAGGTTGTCGATCGAGGCGATGTGGATCATGGCTTCGGAGCTGGCGGCGAGGGTCTCGTAGTCATGGGCGAGCCGGCGGGGCATCGTAGCCCAATCGATACTCCCCTCCACCACTCAGGGTGGTGTGCCGGGCCCAGAGTACAGCGGCAGGCGGGCAAGTCCCGGCGGAAAGCGAGGTAGGCCAGGACAGGCACGGTGATCCAGCGGCCTTGGGTATCCCGTCGCGGTGGGGCGGTGGCAAGGGCCGGTTCCAACAGGTCGCCCAGCGCATAGCCGGCGGACACGGTGTGATGTTCGACGTGGCACATCACTGCCGGTAGGCGCCTGGTGTGGCAGACGTCGACCGGGTGCACGCCAGTGCCTAATCAGATGCCCAGGAGGCCGGGTGTGCCTACGACAGCAGCCCTCGGAATTTCCGTAGCGGTCTTCTTACCCGGCGTCTGGGTTGCGTGGTGTCTTGAAAGTGTTTCCATGGAAGAGGTGTCGGCAACTGCGGGTTTCCATGCCGAGAGCGAGTCTCGGAAGGAGAACGCACCATGACGAGAATCGTGCGTCACCCGCCGGGCAAAGACCGGCCACGCAGCGCGCCGATGGCGACGCTGGAGGCGAGGCGGGCGTCGCGCCGGGTCAGGCGGTTCTTCCTCGGCCACTGGCACCATCTGACCATCCGGCTGGAGGCCCGCCGCGACACCACCCGCCCCAAGAATTGGCGCAGATGGTGGTCGTACACCAATCTGAACCGGGTTGTCTGGCTGATCCTCGCGATGCTGCTTTTCGCCTGGGTCGTTGAAGGTTTCTGGATCCTGTTCACGCACCACACGACCCCGTTCGAGGAGTGGCGGAAGAGGGCGAACACCGGGTTCGATTCCGTCCTCCGTTTCCTTGGTCCGCTCCTCGCCGCTTCGGTCGCCGCAGCGGTGTTCCTGCTCTTCTGGTACCGCTGGACCAAGGGACGCTACCTCGCCAAGGCACGCAGGCATCCGCACAAACTGGTGCGTACCGCCGGGCCGGACATCTCCGAGATCGTGGGCCGCGAGGAGGTAGTCCGGGTCATCGCCCAGCGGCTGCGGCAGCGCGAGACCCGCAGGCCCTATCTGCTGGTCGGCGGTGTCGGCACGGGCAAGACCGCTGTTCTGGTGCGGCTCACCGAACTACTGGCCCGGCAGCATGCCGTACCTGTGCCAATACGGTTGCGGGACGCCACCGGTGGCGACCTGAACTTCGAGCGTATGGCCAGGGAACGGTTCGCCGAGGAAGCGCCCCAGGGCATTCTGGCGCGCACCAAGAACGACCGGGTCTGGCAGCAGCTGCTCGCCGACGACAAGGTGGTTGTCATCGCCGACGGCCTGGAAGAGGCGGTGCTCGACGAGAGGTTCCAGGAAGACCGGGACAACATCATCCGCAAGGCCATCGAGCGCGCCCACGAGGAGAAGCTACCGCTCGTCATCGCGTCCCGGCCACACAGCCCGCTGGAGAGCACCCCCGCCGCGATTGTGGAGCTGGAACCGCTGAGCGAGGAGGATGCGCTGCGCTTCGTCGAGGCGCAGGTCCCGGAGACGGACGAACGCCGCATCGACTGGATCGTGGAGACCGCGGAGGTCACTGAATCGCCCATCTACCTGCAGATCGCCCGCGAACTGCACCACCACGGCGCCCTGGAACGCGACCGTCCGCGCAACGACGCCAACCGGCTGGATACCCGCAGCTGGGACCGCGGCACGCTGCGGCTGTGGCTGCTAGAGACGTGGCACCGTGCCGTGAGCGACGGTCGGCTGCGCGAGGACGTCGAGTTGAGTCCTCAAGAACGCAGCGACACCGTTGAGATGGTCTCCGCGCTCGCGTGCATCGGACTGCTCCAGGACAAACTGGAGGTCGGCTTCGCCGAGCTGCTGGACAGCGACGTCCATCCCCATCCGGTGCGGCGGACATGGGCCCGGGCGGACCACTTGTTGGACTTTCCCCGTGACGTTGGACACTCGATGCTTACGCCGCGAGGGCGTGTCCTTGCTCGTGCCGCTGCCGGATCTCCAGCGGGGTCAGGTAG
>NZ_JBFAKH010000204.1:0-4191 GCF_040655635.1 Streptomyces sp. NPDC050388 | reverse complement strand
CCTACGTGACCCCGGGGGACATGTTCTCCAAACCCCGCAAGACCGCGCCCGCGTCCACGGCCACATCCCTGCTCCCCTCGCCCCGCAAGCTGGCCTTCTACGGCGTCCTCGGCGGCATGACCGTCGCCGGAGCCATCGGCTGGCCGGTCGCGGTCGCGGTCGGCGCCGCCACCGAAGTGATCACCCGTGAACAGGCGGCACGCCAGCGCGCCGAACACCAGCGCATCGGGCGGAACCGCGCCGCACGCGACCAGGGCCGGCAGGTCGCCACCGAGCGGACAGAGCCCGGGGGGCCCGCGCAGCCAGCGATGGCATGACACGCCCCCTGCCCGGCGGCAGCACGCACCGCACCGAGCAGGTAGCCGACAGATCAATGCCAAGGCACACGGCCAGTCACGTTGCGAGTCAAGCCACCGCCCGGAGCGGCACCCGATCATCCTCACAGTCACGTTGTCACAGGCCATCACTGACACCATCGCCACTGGATCCTGGCCCGAGGCGTAGGCGGGACAGTCTGCGTTCACACGGGCGGTCAAGGGGTCCGGGCCCGGGAAAGCGGCGGTGGTCAAGGGATGATCGCCTGGGAAAGCGAGGTGCCGGTGAGCAACCTGGCCCAGGCGCCGCTGGGGGCGGTCAGGACGACCGGCACGGCACCCCCCGGGTCTCGACGGCAGCGCGGCAGGGGCCGACGCGTCTTCGACCGGCGCCCGTCAGCGACGCGGCGACAGCAGCCGGGAACCAGCCGGCAGGGCGCTCTCCAAGGCGCCTCAACCGTGCACGGACGTGAGGAAGGGACACAGGTCAGCGCGCTGGTCAAGGGCGCCGGCCACACCGACTGCTTCCCACAGCGCCCTCTGCGGCAGTCCGCCTCGAGGAACCGCCGGCCTTCGGCACCCGCCGCCTGGTCCCGGTCGCCGTCGTAGTTTCGGACCGGGGTTGCCCTACGACGTGCGTCAGGGTCGCCCGTCCGGCACTGGCCCGGCTGTCCCGTGACAGTGGACCCTGCGTGCTTGCCGGGGAGTGTGGCCGACCGCGGGCTTGTGACAGCGAACCTTGAGCGCGACGTTCCTCGCGGCTTTCACGGTGTGGCGTGCTGTTCCCCGTAGGGTCACCGCGTCGTTGCGGTACGAGCAGAGCGAGCTGGTCACGTGCACCTGGGCCTCCTCGGGCAGGCGGTGGGTCTGTTCGCCGTCACCAACCTCGACGACCTCCTGCTTTTGTCCGTGCTCTTCGCTCAGGGCGCCAAACACCGCGGCTCGACCCGCCGCATCGTGCTCGGCCAGTACCTCGGGTTCGCCGCCATCCTCGCCGCCGCGCTCAGCGGGACCCTCCTGCCCGCGGCGGTCATCGCCTACCTCGGCCTCCTGCCGCTCGCCCTCGGCCTCAGGACGGCCCGGCAGACGTGGAGGAACCACCGGGACGATGCCGACGGCGCGGGGCAGGGGGCCGGCCCGAACCTGCCGGAGGTCGTACTCCTCACCGTCGCCAACGGCGGCGACAACCTCGGCGCCTATGCGCCCGTCTTCGCCACCGCCGGCCCCGGCGCCGTGAGCGCCTACGCCGTCGTCTTCCTCGCCCTGCTCGCGGTGTGGTGCTGTGCGGGCCGGTTCCTCGCCACCCGCCCGACCGTCGCCCAGGCCTTCGGCCGCTGGGGCGACCTCCTGCTCCCGGTGGTCCTCATCGCGCTCGGCTTGTTCCTCCTCGTCGAGGGGGGCGCCTTCGGGCTCTGAGCCGACGTCGGCCGCTCAAACCTCGACGGCACCGGCTCAACCTCCGCTGTCACAGGACACCGGCGCCTGACCTGCGCGGTCAAGGTCTCGCCACCGGCCCGACCGGCACCGACCACTCCCCTCAAAGACCCCTTCGGCCGGCACCGGCCCGGTTTCGCCGGGCCCGGCGCCCTGCTCCGGGCCGGGCAACGCCGCCGCCCAGACGCACCCGACACGCGCACCTCGGGGCCCGCCGCCCAAGACGATACCGGTGAGGAAGAACAACGCGCGCCGGGCAAGAATCCGGCATGGCCGACCGCCGCCCGCTGGGCACCGGACCGACCCGCACCACCACCGAAGCGGAACTGCCGCCCGCGCCACGCGCCCCGCTCGCCGCCGAACGCCTCTCCGCCACCGTCCCGGCCGCCACGGAGCCGGTGCCCACGCCCCCACATCCGGCCGGACGCCGCACCCTGGGCACCGGCCCCTCCCCTCCCCGCGTTCCAGGCGCTCCAGCGGCCGGGTGATGCGCGGCGGCCCCGCCGACGCGCATCACCCGAACCCGCGCAACGTGCCGCAGCCCGTGCGGCGTCAGTCCCCATGCGGCCACCAGCGGCGCCGCCTGCCCCAGGCGGCGCCGTACACGCTCTTCCCCGGCCCCCACATGGGTGCAGGGGACGACGAAGGGCTAGAACGGCGGTGCGGGCTGAGGGGATGGCCGCGCCGGGCCGACGCCCGAAGTCAGGGCCGCCAGCGCACGCTGCAGACCCTCGATGTAGACGACGCGCTCGTCCAGGCGCGCCTGGAGGTGCCGGGCCTCGACCTCGACGAGCTGGCGGGCGTGCTGTTCGTCGGCCAGCGCCAAGGCGTGGTCCTGGCGCAACCGCTCCAACTCGGCCCGTAAGGTCCCCGCCTCGGTGCCGACGGCGGTGTCCCCGGCGTGACCGGGAAGACACCGCGCCGGCCCGGCCGGTCGGAACCGCGGACACGGACGCACCGCCCGGGAGCCCGGTACGGCAGCAAGATGCTCACTGGTGCGGCGTTCCGGCCACCGCCGAGGGGCCGTGCACGCGGGCTCCCGCCTGCAGCGATGACGTTACGAGCCCCACACCCTCCGCGGGCGGTCCCGCCGTGCCCGGGAGGTGCGCGACCAGGTCGAGGTGGTGCAGCGTCCACTCCAGGACGTACGCGGTGAGGACCTCGTCGCGGGTGCCGGCCCGGAGGCCCGGGTCGGCGAGTTCGGCTCCTCGTACGCGGCGGCCAGCCGGACGACCAGTGCGTCGAGCGGGTCAGCGGCATTTCGGCGGCGCCCCAGTAGGTCACCGCGTCTCAAGTCGGTTCCGTCTCGGCGGGCGTCACGAGAGTGATCAGAGCATCTTGTGCGTCGATGATCAGGTGACACACCAGGTCCCGCACGAGCCAGCAGGTACAGCCGGACGACCGTGCGAAGTCCTCGTCCGCGAGCTCGGCGACCGCCGTGCGTAAGGCTGTCCACGAGGGGGGAGCCGCCGTCTCGTTCGGCGATGGGCGTCACCGCGCCGAGGGCAGTGGCTGTGCTGTCAGGACCGGGCAGCGGAACGAGGTCCGAGAAGGACGAGACGCCCGGCACAGGTGAGAGAACCGGTAGAACGGGCACAGATCCCGAGGTATCCGGTGGGTATGCAAGGAAAGGTCGTTTGAGATGAGCGGACCGGTCAGCATCGCCGACGTCCCTGCCGGCCGGGCCGGGACCGGCCGTCTGGAGCCGCCGTGCCCGGACCGAGGTCGCCAGGGCCGTCCGCGGGGCCGCACGCGACGCAGGCTCGAACCGGCCCCTGACCGAACTGGTCGGCATCCGCGCGTCACAGATCGATGGCTGTGCCTCCTGTCCGGACGTTCACGTGCGCGCCGCGGTCAGGGGCAAAGAGCCCCTTCAGCGCATCGCCGTTCTGTCCGCCTGTGGTGATACCGGCCTGTTCGCCCCGGACGAACGCGCTGCTGTGGTCCTGACCGCATCCCTCACCGTCTTCCCGACCCCGTATCCAGGACCAGGACCACGCCGAAGCGTCCGGCATCTGATATCCGAGCAGACTTCGGCCGTGGCTTGGGCCGTCCTCACCATCCATGCCATCAGCCGCGTGCCGGTCGTCAGCCGTCATACCGTGCCGAGCCGGGCGGTCGCCGCACCGCCTGTGGTCCGCCCCGAAAGCCCGCAGGAGGGTCCCGCATGACCACCACCGTCCGCGACAACCTTGAGCAGCGCCGCTACGAGATCCACGACGAGCAGACCCCGGTGGGTTTCTCCGCCCACAGGATCACCGGCCGGAAGAACGCCTTCCCGCACACCGAGCCTCTCCCGGAGTTCTCCGGCTGTGGCCCGGTCCGGCAACCGGTCGCCGCCGAGCCGGAGGATGCCCGCATCCGGGATCCGGCGGTTCTGCCGTTCCGTCCCTGCGTCCGCAAGACCACCGCCCAGGACCCCGAGGCGTATGGCGGACCTCGT
>NZ_JBFAKH010000203.1:0-4341 GCF_040655635.1 Streptomyces sp. NPDC050388 | reverse complement strand
CACTCGGCCATCCGGGCGGCGAACACCGGCGAGGCCTCCAGCAGCCCCACCGCCATCCCGGCCCACTGCGCCCCCTGACCGGGGAACACGAACACCGGACGGACGTCTCCCGCCGACGCCGTGCCGGTCACGGTGCCGGGGAAGGTGCGCTTCTCGGCCAGCGCGGCCAGCGCCGCCTCGAAGTCGGCGCGCTCGCCGGCGGTGATCGCCGCGCGGTGCTCGAAGCGGGCGCGGGTCAGGGCCAGCGAGTAGCCGATGTCCGCCACCGACGCCCCGGCGTCCGCGCGCAGATGCGCCAGGAGCTTGGCGGCCTGGGCACGCAGCGCGGCCTGCGTCTTGCCCGACAGCACCCACGGCACCGCACCCACCGGGGCCGGGGCCTCCTCCGGCTCGGCCGGCTCCTCGGCCGGCTCCTCGGCCGGGGCCTGCTCCAGGATCACGTGCGCGTTGGTGCCGCTGATGCCGAAGGAGGAGACGCCGGCCCGGCGCGGCGCACCGGTCTCCGGCCAGGGACGGTGTTCGTCGATCAGCTCGACTGCACCGGCGGTCCAGTCGACATGGGTGGAGGGCTCGTCGATGTGGAGGCTCTGGGGCAGCACACCGTGCTGCATGGCCAGGACCATCTTCATCACACCGGCGACGCCGGCGGCGGCCTGGGTGTGGCCGATGTTCGACTTGACCGAGCCCAGCAGCAGCGGCCGGTCCTCCGGCCGCTCCTGGCCGTAGGTGGCCAGCAGCGCCTGCGCCTCGATCGGGTCACCGAGCTTCGTGCCGGTGCCGTGCGCCTCGACCACGTCGACCTGGTCGGCGGAGACCTTCGCGTTGGCGAGCGCGGCGCGGATGACCCGCTGCTGCGACGGGCCGTTGGGGGCGGTCAGGCCGTTGGAGGCGCCGTCCTGGTTGATCGCCGAGCCGCGCACGACGGCGAGGACCTGGTGGCCGTTGCGGCGGGCGTCCGACAGCCGCTCCAGGAGGAGGATGCCGACGCCCTCGGCCATGCCCATGCCGTCGGCGGCGTCCGCGAACGCCTTGCACCGGCCGTCGCGGGCCAGGCCCTGCTGGCGGCTGAACTCCATCAGACCGGCCGGGTTGGGCATGATCGAGGCGCCGCCCGCGAGGGCCATGGAGCACTCGCCGTTGCGCAGGGACTGCACGGCCAGGTGCAGGGCGACCAGGGACGACGAGCACGCCGTGTCGAGGGTGACCGCCGGGCCCTCCAGGCCGAGGGTGTAGGAGATACGGCCGGACAGCACGGAGGTCACCGTGCCGGTGAGGATGTATCCCTCCGAGCCGGCGGAGCCGCTGAGGTCGCCGCCATAGCCCTGGCCGGCCGCACCGACGAACACGCCGGTGGCGCTGCCGGCGACGGTCGTCGGGTCGACACCGGCGCGCTCCAGCGCCTCCCACGAAGTCTCCAGCAGGAGCCGCTGCTGCGGGTCCATGGCCAGGGCCTCGCGCGGCGAGATCCCGAAGAAGCCGGGGTCGAAGTCGCCCGCGTCGTGCAGGAAGCCGCCTTCGAGGGCGTAGATCTTGCCCGTGGCGGACGGGTCCGGATCGTAGAGGTCCTCGATGTTCCAGCCGCGGTCGGCGGGCAGCCCCGAAATGCCGTCACCGCCCGAGGACAGCAGGTTCCACAGCTCGTCGGGCGTGTTTATGGCCCCCGGAAGACGGCAGCTCATGGAGACGATCGCGATCGGCTCCGCTTCCTGGGACTCGACGTCACGAAGGTGTTGGCGAGTCTGCTGCAGCTCGGCGACCACACGGGTCAGGTACTCCCGCAGCTTCTCTTCGTCCGCCATCGAAACGTCGCTCCCGTCGGGTCTGACTCGCTGTGAATGGGTGCTGCTGTGCTCGGAGGGGGAGGAGGGAGGCAGGGTCAGGAGAGTCCAAGATCCCTGTCGATCAGATCGAACAGCTCCTCGTTAGTAGCGGACTCGAGTCCTGCCATAGCGTCGTCCTGACCTGTCGGCGCCTGATCGTCGTGCAGGCCCCGGCTGAGCTTCGACAGCAGCGCCTCGAGCCGCATGACGACCCTGACCCGGCCGATGTCGTCGCTGGTGCGGGCGGCGAGCGCCTCCTCCAGGCGGTCCAGTTCCTCGGCTGCGGGCAGCACATGCCCTGGTGCCGTGGGCAGCACCTCGGCCTTGAGGAAGGCAGCGAGCGCGACCGGCGTCGGGTGGTCGAACACCATGGTCGCGGGGAGCCGTAGTCCGGTGGCCGTACCAAGACGGTTGCGGAGTTCGACGGCGGTCAGCGAGTCGAAGCCGAGATCCTGGAAGGGCCGCCGGGCCTCGACGTCCTGGGCGGAGGAGTGTCCGAGCACCGACGCGGTGTGTTCCCGTACGAGGTCCAGGACCAGCTGGTCCTGCTCGGCCCCGGACAGCGCGGCGAGCTTCGCGCGCAGGGCGGGCGCGGACCCGGCCGTGTCGGAGACCGAGGCCTCCTGCCGCGCGCCGAGTTCGCGGACCTGCGGGATCTCCGCGATCAGCGGCCGGTCGCCGCTCATCGTGAAGACCGGCGCGAAGCGCTCCCAGTCCATGTCGGCGAGCACGACCGCGGTGTCGTCGTGGTCGAGGGCCTGCTGGAGGGCGACCATCGCGAGCTCCGGTCGCAGCGCCAGCACACCGTGCCGGGTGAGGGGTCCTTCTCCCCCTCCGTCGCCCTCGCCCGCGCCGGCGGCCATGCCGCCCGCGGCCCACGGGCCCCACGCCACCGCGGTGGCCGGCACCCCGCGGGCCCTGCTCTGCTGGGCGAGCGCGTCGAGATAGGCGTTGGCGGCCGCGTACACGCCGTGGTCGCCGACGCCCCAGACACCGGCGACGGACGTGAAGTGGACGACCGCGTCGAGTCCGGCCGGGTCGAGGAGTTCGTCGAAGTGCCGGGCTCCGGAGACCTTGCCGTTCGCGACGTACGCCGCCGCTTCCGGACCACACTCGGTCAGCGGGGCCAGCAGGCCGACACCCGCCGCGTGCATGACCGTACGGACCTCGTCGCCGTCCGCGGCCAACTTGGCGAGCAGTTCCTCGACAGCGGCGCGCTCGGCGACGTCGCAGGCGGCGACCGTCACCCGGCTGCCGGCGGCCTCCAGTTCCGCCTTCAGTTCCAGGGCACCAGGGGCCTCTTCGCCCCGGCGGCTGGTCAGTACGAGGTGCTCGGCACCGTTCGCGGCCAGCCAGCGGGAGACGTGCCCGCCGATGGCTCCCGTGCCGCCGGTGACGATCACGGTGCCCCGCGGCCGCCACTGGCGGCGCGCCTTCGCGCCGTTGGTGGCGGCCGGGACGAGCCGCCGGGTGAAGACACCGGAGGCCCGCACCGCCACCTGGTCCTCGACACCGCCCTTCGGCGGTCCCGCCGCAGCGGTGCGCTGCGCCAGCACCGAGACCATACGGCTCAGGTCGTTCGTGTCGGGCGTCTCCGGCAGGTCGACGAGACCACCCCAGCGCTTGGCGTGCTCCAGGGCCGCGACCCTGCCGAGACCCCACATCTGCGCCTGTACCGGCCGGGCGGGACCGTCCGAGCCGCTGACGGCGACCGCGGTACGGGTCACCGACCACAGCGGCACGTCGAGTTCGGCGTCGGCCATGGCCTTGATGAGGGCGAGAGCGTCCGTGACACCGGTCGGCACGACCTCGTGCTCGAAGTGCGGACGCTCGTCCATGGCCAGCAGTGACAGCACACCGCTGAGCGGAGCACCGGCGTCTGCGGAGGTGGAGACGGCCGTCCGCAGACGGGCGGACAGATCCGGCTCGTCGGCGGGGCGCAGGAGGTCGACAGAGGCTCCGTGTCCGGTCAGCGCGGCGACGCAGGCGTCGACGAGAGCGTCGTCGGCACCTTCGGCGGGCACGACCAGCAGCCATGTACCGCTCAGTGCGGGCACGGCCGTCTCCGTGAGCGGCCGCCACACCACCTTGTAACGCCAGGAGTCGGCGACGGAGCGCTCGCGCTGCTCCTGGTGCCAGGTGGATAGGACCGGCAGGACGTCACCGAGCGCGGCGACCTTCTCGTCGTCACCGAGGTCGAGGGTCTCCGAGAGCGCGGTCAGGTCCGCCTGGTGGACGGCCTGCCAGAAGGCGGCGTCCACGGCGTCACCGGCCTTGCCCGGGTGGGAGGTCTGCTGTTCGTCGGGGCTGCCGAAGGACACCTCGGGCCAGTAGTGACGGTGCTGGAAGGGGTAGGTGGGCAGGTCGGTGCGGCGGGCGCCGGTGCCGGCGTAGAAGGCGGTCCAGTCCACGCGGGTGCCGTGGGTGTGGAGCTCGGCCAGGGCGGTGACGAGGGCGTCGGCCTCGGGCCGGTTCTTGCGCAGGGCCGGGACGAAGGCGGCCTCGGTGGTGTCGGTGAGGG
>NZ_JBFAKH010000202.1:0-4447 GCF_040655635.1 Streptomyces sp. NPDC050388 | reverse complement strand
CTTGGGGCGGGACATCACACACCTCCCGATCGGCACGAACTCGCACCAGTGCACCCAGAATAATGCAAACACCCTATTTTGTTAGGGGCTCTTAGAGGTCGCGCAGATAGGCGGCGTTGAGGGCGTGTACTCCAGCTAGTGCCGCATCAAGCAACGTTCGCCCCGTTGGCGGCTGGTACGTCGTCAGGACAGACTGCCCTGCATGGAGTTGATCGGGCAGGGGCGGGACGCTGACGTGTATGCCCTGGACGAGTCCAGGGTGCTGCGGCGTTATCGGCAGGGGGGACCAACGGAGCTGGAAGCACGGTTGATGACGCATCTGGCGGCCTGTGGGTATCCCGTGCCGAAGGTGTACGAGGTCACCGATACCGACATGGTCCTGGAGCGGCTGACCGGGCCGACGATGCTGGATGTGCTGGCCCGGCGCCCGTGGCGGGTCGGATCCCTCGGCCGGACGTTGGGCGGCCTGCACGACCGGTTGCATGCGCTGCCGGCGCCGACGTGGCTGCCCCGGCGGTTCGCGACGGCAGGTGACGACCGGGTGCTGCATCTGGACCTGCATCCGGGCAACGTGCTTCTGACCCGGCGGGGCCCCGTGGTGATCGACTGGCGCAACGCGGGCGCTGGTGACCCCGCTGCGGATGTGGCGATGACCCTGGTGACCATCGGCTGCGCGGAGATCCCCGGACTGGCCGCTCGCCTGGGGCGGAGTCTGCTGGTGCACAGCGTGCGCAAGGGCTGCCGGACCGATCTTGCGGGACGTATCCGGGAAGTAACCGAAGCCAAACTGGCCGACCCGTACCTCACGCTTGCGGAGGCGGCGTGGCTGCGGCATCGTGTCGGCGGCCGGACCGGGCAGCCGGGCTGCTGATCGGTGGCCGGGCGGGTGAGGGTTCGTGAGATCGATGACGATGAGGGGCAGCGACGGTGTTGTCAGGTTGAGCGGAGCCCTTCTCCGGTGGCATGATCATCTGTCTGGTTGGGGTCGCTGGAGGGGCTGCTCGTGGACGCGCCGTCGTACCAGGGTTTCCGCTTCCCGCCGGAGGTCATCGCGCACTGCGTGTGGCTGTATCACCGCTTCGCCCTGAGCCTGCGCGACGTCGAGGAGCTGATGCTGGAGCGCGGCATCGGGCGCTGTCACGTTGTTGAGTGTGTGAGTGCCTGACGGTGTGTCGGATGTGGTGGGGCCGGGGTCCGGCTCCGGGCTCAGGCCGCGGCGGGCCGGCCGGCGACGCCGGTGATCTGGTTCCAGACGGCGAAGCGGGCGGTCATCTCGGTGCGGTATTCGGTGGCGGTCATCCGGTGCCGCCGGGGTCGGAAATGAGGTGAGATGCCGCTGAACGCGGCCAGGAACCGCTGGGCTCCGGCGACGCTGCGGAAGCCCTTCATGGCGCGCTCGCGCTGTCGGGTGGGCTGATGACTGTTCTCGGCCCGGTTGTTGAGGCCCTTATGGGAACGGTGCTCGACGGAGGGCATGACCTCGCGGTGGGCGGTGCCGCAGGAGCGCAGCTTGTCGGTGACGATCACTCGCGGCACCTCGCCCGTCTTTGTCAGCAGTGTGCGGAAGAAGTGCCGGGCCGCGGCCGTGTCCCGGCGGCTCTGCACCAGGATGTCCAGCACCATCCCGTCGGCGTCGACGGCCCGCCACAGGTATTTCCGCTCACCGTTGAGCTTGATGAAGACCTCGTCCGGATGCCCCGTGTCGCCGGGCCGGGGCTGCCGGCGGCGCAGTCCGCTGGCGTACTGCTGACCGAACTTCAGGCACCAGCGGCGGATCGTCTCGTATGAGACGATCACACCGCGCTCCAGCATCAGCTCCTCGACCTCACGGAAACTGAGCGGGAAGCGGAAGTACCGCCACACGCAGTGCGAGATCACCTCGACCGGATACCGGTGCCCCTGGTACGACGGCGACATGCCCTCCACGGACGACCCCCTCCACCGTGAGCAGCCCGGGGATCCTCCCATCCTGTCAGCCAACGTGACAGCGCCCGGACACAAGATCACTTCTCAAAGACCCTGTCCGACGGCCCACCGTTTTCCAGAATTTCCTGGACCACCACAACATCCACCGGCCGAAGTCCTGGAGAAGCAGCAGTGGTTGACACCACTGATTCCAAGATTCCCGACAGAATCAAGCTAGTCCCGCGTGCGTCCGGCCATCGCATCCCAGAAACGGTCCAGTTCACGGACACGCATGCTGACCCAGGGAGGCGTCTTCCTGTGCACCGCCCTGGGGAAACAGCGGCGTATGGGCCCTGGCAGCAGCACCTGCTGCTGGCGACAGAAGGGCTCACGGACCTCGCCCCGAGGCACCCCGCCTCTAGGCGGGTACGGACAAAGTTGAAACTTGCAGTCGGGTAGACAGGTGGTGCCCGGTGCGGGTGGCTCGGATGTGCCGGGCCGCAGACCGGGCCGCAACGGCTCGCGGCTCGTGCAGAGGCATGGCGGGAGCAACATCCCAGGACGCTCGGCGCGCGTCATACGCTCCTCGACCTCCTCCGGATACCCGTCCCGCTCGATCAGGTTCAGCATGAGCAACACGTCAGCGACGAGGCGCTGGGCGCGTCCGTCGAGGGTGCTCCATCCGACCGAGGGCGGGATCCACAGATTGTGCTTGCGGTAGCCTCGATTGTGTCCGGTGCGCGAGCCTATGCTGTCGGTGACGGTTTTCTCATCGATCCAGAGGAAACGCTCGGGCTGCCCGGTCTCCAGCGCCAGGGCCGCCAGGTCGCCCGCCTCGGCGACGAACGGATGCAGCATCCGCCGGGGCGAGTCACCGTTCGAGCCGGGCCGACCGGGCGGGCTGTTCACCGTGCCCGCCATTGACAGCCAGCGCTGCACCGTCTGCACCGCGCTGGTCCCGCCGAGCGCCCGGGACGGCTCGGGCGCCCCGCCGAGGTCGTCTTCCCGCCATACCCTGCCGTCCACGTCACGTTCGCGGCGGCCGACACTGTCCGGGAGCTCCCACAGACACAGCCCTTGAAGCAAGGTCAGCTGCGTGTACCAGCAGCGGGACTGCTGCAGCACCTTCTCCGCCTGCCGGATCAGATCGGCTCGGCTGCCCGGGGCCGAGTAGGGGCGGCGTTTGCGCTGGTTGGCCGCGAGCTTGAAGCCCTGGGCCAGCGCGGCCTCCAAGACGAGCGGCAGGTCGGGGGTGCCATGAGTGTGCTTCGGGTCGAGGTGGCGTAGCCACTTGGTGAGGCGTTCGCGGGCCTCGTCACGGTGGGAGTCGTCGACGGAGCCCAGGAGCATGGGGATCATCCAGGCTCGCATCACGAACTCCCTGGACAGCTCGATGCGCTCCTTCCGGTACCGCTGCTTGATCTCTTTCCGGTCCTCCTGCAGCCGATCGCTCTCCGCGGACGACCTGTCCCGAGAGGACGCGCGTGCGTTCATCGCATTCCGCATCCTCTCGCTCCAGTCGTGCTCTTCCCTCCTCCTGCGGGCCTTCAGATCGCGGAGCCTCTTGTCGTACTCCCTGATGGGGTCGGTGTTCAGACCGATCTTCTTCCGGATCACGGCGAATGCCGCGGTTCCACCGCTGCCGAATTCCTGGGCAGCGGCCAGGCGCACCGAGTACAAGGGCTCCGCCTTGCCGATCCGGAAGACGTGGTCGTAGAGCAGCATGGTGTCGGTCTTCTCGGAGGCCACACGCAGTGCCGTGCCGAGCTGCTTGAGCAGCCTGAGCTTCGCGTCCTCGACGGTGCGACGGTCACCCTTGATATCGGACCAGCGGCCGTGCACCTTCTCGACAATGTCCCTCAGCAGTCGCGGACGGGCTTCCACGCTGTCGACCTCCAAGGTCGCCGCGTACAGGTCCAGGGCCTTGGGGTCGTCCGTGCGGTGGTTCGCGGCTGTGAAGAGCCGGTCGGCGATAGGCTGGCCATACACGGGAGCCTGCCGCCACAGCTCTTCTCGGTACTTCTGCAACTCGGCCCGGACACTGCCTCCCTTGGCCGACAGCTCCGCCACCCGGCGGCGGGAGAGCAGCACCAGCGCGATGAGCAGCTCACGGCTGGGGCCCGGCGGCTGCACTGCCTGCTGGATCAGCTCGCCGGCGCCTCGCTCACCGAGGTGATGCAGCATACGGAAACCGAAGTAGGCCTGGATGATGCTGTGCGGGAAGCGGACCCTCTTCTCGAAGCTCTCCACCAGCTGGAGCTTGTCCGCGTTGGCCGCGAAGCGGGAGAGTGCGACCTGGCACTGGCCCATGTTGCCCTCGCGTAGACACTTCCTCTCTCCGGGGCTCAGGTGGTCACAGAGCGTGTTCCAGATCCGCTCCCGGTGCCATTCCGAGAAGGTGTTTCCGCGTTTGCCATACCGGTCGAAACGGCGGGCTTTGGTCCACATGAAGCTTCCCCTTGATGTTGGACACCTGGAGACTGGGACGTGAGGTTCCAGAGGAAGTAGTGCCAGGTGGGAAGTAAGAGCAACCGCAGCAGGC
>NZ_JBFAKH010000201.1:0-4569 GCF_040655635.1 Streptomyces sp. NPDC050388 | reverse complement strand
TACCGGGCGTGCGCGCAGTGCAGCAGCATCCGCTGCTCCTGCGCGGCCGTCGGGTACATCCGGAAACGTGACATGCCGCCGAACCTAGCCCCGCCACCCGCCCCGCTCTGCGCATCCGGTCAGGCTCACCCGAACGAGCGACCGACCCCCGCCACCACTCCCGGCCACGCACCATCACACCCTTCCCATGACCAAGCCCGCCACCGTCCTCTTCCGGGACGCCGCATCGCCCCGCAGGCGATGCGGCTCCTCCTGTCCCGCTTTGCGGGAACGGGCATTCACCCCGGCCCTGAAGGGCCGGGCACCCTGCCGGCAAGAGAGGTGGGTGTTCCTGCTGCGCTACGTGCCCGACAGCCCCAAGGGCCTTCTCGGGATCTCACCCAACCGCTACCTCTTGGTGCGCTTCTTCACCCCCGCCGCGGCCGTGGCGATGGCCTTCCTGCTCATATTCGGCCTCGCTGGGGGCTGGAGCCTCGCCGACCGGATGCTCGCACCGCTCAAACGGATCACGGACGCGGCACGGACGGCCGGGAACGGATCGCTGTCCCACCGGATCCGCAGGGAGGGCAGCCAGGACGAATTTCGTGAACTCGCCGACGCGTTCGACACCATGCTCGAACAACTCAAGTCGCACGTCGCCGAGCAGCGGAGGTTCGCCGTGAACGCCTCCCACGGACTGCGCACCCCGCTGGCCATCTCACAGGCACTGCTCGATGTCGCCCGCAGGGACCCCACGCCGGCGCCGGCCTCGGCCTCGCCCTCGTGCACAGCATCGTCCGCGCCCACGACGGGACCCTCGACATCGTCCCCCGCCCCGCCGGCGGTCTCCTCGCCACGGTCAGGCTGCCCGGCACGCCGTAGGCATCGCCCCTGATGGAACCGGCCCGACCGTACCGGGCCCGACCAGGCAGGATGGAGACATGGATCTCCGCATCTTCACCGAGCCCCAGCAGGGGGCGACCTACGACACCTTGCTCACCGTCGCCAAGGCCACCGAGGACCTCGGTTTCGACGCCTTCTTCCGCTCCGACCACTACCTCAAAATGGGCTCCGGCGACGGCCTGCCCGGCCCCACCGACGCCTGGATCACCCTGGCCGGCCTCGCCCGCGAGACCCAGCGCATCCGGCTCGGCACCCTGATGACCGCCGGCACCTTCCGCCTCCCCGGCGTCCTCGCCATCCAGGTCGCCCAGGTGGACCAGATGTCCGGCGGCCGCATCGAACTCGGCCTGGGAGCGGGCTGGTTCGAGGAGGAGCACACGGCGTACGGCATCCCCTTCCCCAAGGAGAAGCTCGCCCGCCTGGAGGAGCAGCTGGAGATCGTCACCGGGCTGTGGGCCACCGAGCCCGGCCAGACCTACGACTTCCACGGCACCTACTACGACCTCACGAACTCCCCGGCGCTCCCCAAGCCCGCCCAGTCGAAGGTCCCGGTGCTCATCGGCGGCCACGGCGCCGTCCGCACCCCCCGGCTCGCCGCGCGGTTCGCCGACGAGTTCAACATGCCCTTCGCCTCCCTCGAGGACAGCGAGCGCCAGTTCGGCCGGGTACGCGCCGCCGCCCGGGAAGCCGGCCGCGACCCCGGCGACCTCGTGTACTCCAACGCCCTGGTCGTTTGCGTCGGCAAGGACGACCGGGAGATCGCCCGCCGTGCCGCCGCGATCGGCCGCGAGGTCGACGAGCTCAAGGCCAACGGCCTGGCGGGCTCGCCCGCCGAGGTCGTCGACAAGATCGGCCGCTACGCCGAGATCGGCTCCCGCCGCATCTACCTCCAGATCCTCGACCTCTCCGACCTCGACCACCTGGAACTGATCTCCTCCCAGGTCCAGTCCCAGCTGTCCTAGCCCCTCCGGCCGCACGGACAGACCACCCCCGCACGACCCACACCCGCAGGCCTGCACGCACTCACGGCAGGCCTGCGGACGGAGTCTCGCCGTCCTCGCTCGTGATCTCGGGTTGCCGGGGTTGCCGTACAGCAACGGCTACCAGTCCCGCCAATCGTCCGTGATCCCGGTGCGGCTGACGCCTCGTCTCGCTGCCAGGGCAGGAACGTCGTTGCCGTGCTCCGTCGAGGTCTGATCGATGTAGGGGCACAGCTCTTCACGCTCTTCCGTCTCACAGCCCGCGCCGTCGTGATCCTCGTTGATCTGGTTCAGCAACAGAACGATGGGCTTGATCGCTTCGAAGACCTGCTCGTCGCCCTGGCTCCGAAGCGCCTCCGCATCCGACTCGAACGAGCAGAGTGCCTCATCCGTCGCCGCCAGCAGTGACTGAGGGAAGAGCTCCGACAGAAAGACATCACGAGGAATCAGTCCCGGCGGTTGCCGTCCACGATGACCGGGGTGCCGTTGCCCGAGCCGCAGGGCACGGCGTAGACCGGGTTCTCCTTGGCCGCTTCCCTGTACGCGTCGATGCACTGGTTCAGCAGAACCTTGTCGGTCAAGGAGTCGTTGAGGATCTTGTTGGCGCGGGCGATGCCCTCGGCCTCGATCTTGCGGCGCTTGGCCTCCTCCTCCGCCGTGCGGGTTGCCTCGACGGCCCGCTCGGTGGCCTCCTTCTGCTGGATCTTGCGGTCGATCTGCTTCTGGAGGGCGTCCGAGGGCTTGACGTTGCGCAGGTTCACGGCGGTGATGTCGATACCGCGGGGCGCGAGTCGCTCCTTGATCAACTTGCCGATCTCCGCGTTGATCTCCTCTCGGGCCGAGGCGTAGCCCTGCTCGCTGGTGTAGCGGGCGAAGACGTTCCGGACGATCTCCCGGCTGTCCGGGTAGACCAGTCGCTGCTGAATGGCTTCCTCGCTCCCTGCCAGCCGGTACAGCTCCGCCGCCTTGTCCGGTGTGACCGCCCACTTCACGGTCACCTCCGTGTACATCACACCGCCCTGGGAGGACCGCACCTCGACGACGTCCTTGTCGGAGAGGCTGAGGTCGACCGGACGGGTCGAGAAGGGCGTGACATCGGTGAAGGGCGACTTCAGGTGCATCCCGGACGTCATCGGCGTACCCACTTTGCCGAACGTCACCGGCACGCCGACCTCGTAGGCGCTGACGACGTACACAGTGCTGGCGATGCCGAAGAGCACGCTGCCGAGCAGTGCGGCGCCGGCCCCCAGCCGAAGCCGGAGCGAGTTCCGGGCACGGGCGACGAAGTACATCACCACGGCGGCGACAGCGAGCAGGCATGACAGTACGAGCACGGTGGCTCCCCCCTGAGAGACCCTGAGCGGTACCCCCCGGTACCGCTTGCCAGCGGAGGATATGGCATCCGAAGTGCGGAGAGAACAGAGGGTGTTCGCAAGCGGCGCGGGAAGTTCGCCGCTGAGCGACCGGCGGGGCTGGTGGACGAGGCACCTACCGGCCGGCCGAAGTCCGAGCTGGTCCTGGCCGAGGACGAGCGGGCCCAGCTGCTGCGCTGGGCGAGGCGGGCGAAGACCGCCCAGTACCTCGCGCTGCGGGCGAAGATCGTGCTGCGGTGCGCCGAGGGCGGGACGAACAAACAGGTCGCCGCCGATCCGGGGGTGGACCAGTCGACCGTGGAGCGCTGGCGGGCCCGCTTCGTAGCCGATCGCCTCGACGGCCTGCAGGACGAACCGCGAACCGGCCGGCCGCCCTCGATCCTGCTCGACCAGGTCGAAGGCATCATCGTCGCGACCCTGGAATCCACCCCGGGCCAGGACACGCACTGGTCGCGGGCCTCGATGGCCAAGCGCACCGGGCTGTCGAAGTCCACCATCGGGCGGATCTGGAAGAGGTTCGACCTCAAGCCGCACCTGCAGGACTCCTCCAAACTCTCCACCGACCCGCAGTTCGTCGACAAGGTCGTCGACGTCGTCGGCCCGTACCACAACCCGCCTGAGAAGGCAGTGCTGTTATGCGTGGACGAGAAGGCGCAGATCCAGGCGCTGGACCGCTCGCAGCCGGCGCTGCCGATGCTGCCCGGCATGCCCGAGCGGCGTACTCACGACTACCTGCGGCACGGCATCACCAGCCTGTTCGCCGCGTTCAACATCGCCGACGGCACCGTCATCGGTGAACTCCACCGCCGCCACCGGGCCATCGAGTTCAAGAAGTTCCTGGTCACGATGGACAAGGCGGTGCCCGCCGGTTTTGATGTGCACTTGGTGTGCGACAACTACGTCACCCACAAGACCCCCGAGATCCAGCAGCGGCTCGCCCGACACCCCCGCTTCCACGTGCACTTCACGCCGACCGGCTCCTCCTGGATCAACCAGGTGGAGCGGTGGTTCGGTCTGCTGACGGACAGACTCATCCGCCGCGGCGTCCACACCTCTGTGAAGGCCCTCGAGGACGACATCCGCGACTGGATCGGCACCTGGAACGAGAACCCCAGACCGTTCACCTGGACCAAGACCGCTGACGAGATCCTCACATCCCTCGCCGACTACCTTGCCAGGATCGCCCCGCTCGACAGCCAAGCCAGAGAGAACTGACCCTCAGGATTTCTGGCGCAGCCCACTACTGATCTTTTCGTTAGTTCGGTGGGTGTGGCGGGCTCGTTGGTGGGAGTCTGGTGTCGTGTCTTTCAAGCCTTCGCCTGTTGTCTCCGGGC
>NZ_JBFAKH010000200.1:0-4754 GCF_040655635.1 Streptomyces sp. NPDC050388 | reverse complement strand
CCAGGGGCTTCACTCATGTCTGACGCCGAGTCGCCATCCCGCCGTCCGGCATCATCACGCACCGCAACCGTCACGTTGCCGAGAAGGCTTCAGTGACCCCATCGCCATGATCTGCTGGCGCGCTGCGCAGGCCGGTCGGCCTGTGGTAGCCGCTCCATGACGCAGTGGCGGACGGTGAGAAGCTCGCCCAGGAGCGCCGTCTGCTGAAAGCAGCGCACCGAACTCACCGATCAACCGCGCCGGCTCCTGGCCCCAGGAGACAGGCGAGCCCGGTGTACGGCTGCACCCCGGCTCAGGGTTCACTGCGAGGTACTTGCTCGATGGCGTCCAGGTCTCCGGCCCGGTGGGTGGCCTCGGACGCCGCCCGCAGCGCGCTCTCAGCAGCGTTGATCACCGTGTCGCGTCGGCGGTGGCGGCGCTCGTACTCGACTGCCTGCCGGACCATGCGGTCCGAGACGTTCGGCAGGTGCATCTTGATGCGTTCCGGGTCCATCGCGTCGTAGCCGGCCCACGGCTCGGCCTCACGGAGCCGCTCGATGGCGTTCAGCACCCCGGGACGGCCAGTGTGTGCGCGTTCGTAGCCCTCGATGACCGTCAGCTCCGTCTGGGACAGGCCGTGCAGGCGCTGCTGGATCTCCGGGATCCCGAGTCGGCTGAAGCCGGAAATCGGCAGGTCCTGCTCGCGGGTGACGGCCCCCTGGACGCCCTCGGCCATACGGGTGGCGTCGGGCATCTCCCGCCAGGCGCCCTCAGCCGTGCCTCTCGCCCGCCTGGTGTTGCTTCGGAACGCTGCCCGCAGCCGGTTCAGGGCCGCGCGCACGGTGCGCATGACCGCGTCCAGCAGGCTGCCTTCGGCGGCTTCGGCCTCGACGGGAGGGCGGCCGTCGGTGGCCGTCGCCACGGCCCTGGCCTGCTCGGCGAGGTTCTCCCCCAGACTCTCCAGCAGTTCCTCTTCCTGGCGGCGCAGCATGCGGAGCAGACCGGCGGTCTCTGGATCGTGGAGCTGTTCGGCGATGTTCTCCCCTGCCCGGCACGCCGCCAGAGCCCTGGCTGCCGCCGCGTACTCGGCCTCGGTGTTCTTCAGCAGGCGGCGCTCACGGGCGAGCCTCTCGCCGTCCGCCATCTCCGTCATGGCCGCCACAGCGACCTCCACGGGCAGCATGGTTGCCCGCACGGCGCCGCGGGCCGCGGACCGCACGAACTGCCCGGTGGCGGACAACGCTCCCCGGTCAGGCCGCATCTCGCGTACGCGGGCCTCGATACGCTCAAGGCGGTCCTCAGCCTGGGCAACCTGGCGTTCAAGTCTTTGGCGGCGGGCGCCGGGAGGCGTGGAGTTCACATCGGTGCGGAACCGGGCGACGACCGCGGCGTGAGCCTCACGGGCGTCCTCCAGCGCCGGTACCAGCACATCCGTCATCGCTGCCATGAGCTGCTCCTCGTGGGATGGTCGCGGCCTCTGCGCCGCGTACGAAGGGCCCGCCCGCCGTCCATCGTCTCGGCCGGGCAAACCGGAACCCATCCTGCGCAACATCGCCGAAGATCGCCCGACGAACCGCTTGCCGGAGCGAGCGGGCAATCCGCCGTCTTTTTGACGATCTGCCTGGCTTTCAGGCCCGCCGCGAGCCGGGGCAAGCGCATCAATGCGGCCGTTATACCCGCCGACGGCCCGGGCGGGAACGCAGCCGGGCCGCCAGGTGAGGTGATCGGGGCCGTGCCGACGTCCTGGCGGCTCACATGCCTTGCGGCCGACCCGGCCAAACAGGTCGTCCTTGAAGGTGGCGCCGGCGGCTGCGACCGTGATGGTCCGAACGGGTGAGGACGGAGGCGGCCCCATGGTGATGGCGCATCCTTCACCTCTGCGGGGGCTGGTCGAGAGGTGCGAGACGCTCCAGCGGCGCCTGGCGTCCGACGCCAGCGCCCAAGACCGCGCGCCGGCTTGAGGACGCGACGTACACACTGTGTGTGCTCACCGGCACCCACCAACTGGACACGGCGCTGTACGCAGCCCGCAGACAGCCGGCCGACGCCGTGACCCGGCAGCAGCCTCCCCACCACTGAGCAGCCGGGGCATCCACACGTCGGCGTCGGCGAAGCCCGTTGCCACCGTCGATCCCAAGTGGCTCAGTCCGGCGGTCACGACGACAGGAAGCGGAGCCTGCCCGATCTTGGTGGCTAATTTGAAGTGCGTCTCCGTGCTTGCGAGTTGGCCGTCGCCAAGTGCCGGTGGATGGGATCATGACGGTCTTTTCGCTTCTCGTGGATCGGAGTGTGTGGTGTCGGTGCAGCCGCGGCCTTGGCCGGAGCTGGGTCCGCAGGTGGCTGCGGCGATCCGGGCGATCTATCGGGGCCGGCGGGCGGTTCCGTTGCCGGTGCAGGTGCGTGACCAGCTGGGCGAACTGTTCCTGGAGGCGGCGTTCGCCGAGGCGCTCGGCCGAGCGGGTAAGCCGGGCTGGTCCTCGAGCTGTGCCGTTCGGAAACCCGTCGCCGCTGATCAGGCGGCGTACCGGCCCTCGTTGATGACGCCGCCGAGTACTCGGCGGCAAAGGACCCGGTGCGCGGTCAGATCGGTCTTGGATGCCGGGTGCTCCCGCGCGAGGGCGGCAGCCGTCCCCGAGCCCGATGCGGGCGATGGCAGTTGTCGTGTCGGGCGCAGACGTTCAGGACCCGGCGGGCACGGGTCTCGTTCCAGATCAGCAGGTGGTCGAGGACTTCACGCCGCAGGGCTCCGACGCCCCGTTCACCGGGCGCGTTCCTCCCAGGAGCCCGCGGCGCGGTCCACCCGGCCGTGATGTCTTCGGCCGCGAAGACCGTGTCGCAGGACCCGGTGTCCTGCGCGTCCCGGTCGCGGATCAAAAGCGCAGTGGCTCCGGGCGCAGGCTCGGCTCGACGGCGCGGTTGCGGGCTGGTGGCACGGTCCGCCGCCCGGTCGGGCGCGCGGTCACACCGGCGATGTGCGGGCGGGGCGTGCCATGCTCGAGGAAGACCAGCGCGTAGACCCGGCGCAGGCCGGCCAGGTCGAGGGGCAGGACGTCGCAGGCGAGGAGGCCCTCGGCGGGCGCGGTCGGGAACTCGCGCCAGGTCGGCCCGCTGCGGCGTGGGGCCGGGTCGATGCCGACGGCCGTCAGGATCTCCCGGACCGTCGTGGTGCCGCTCGGATGTCCGCGGCGGGCGAGTTCGCCCTGGCCCCGTCGACAGCCACGACGCGGATTCTGCCGGGCCGGTCGCCGCACCAGCGCCTTCACCGCGCCGGCGGTCGGTGGCCTGCCTGGCCTCCAGGGGCGCTTGTTGTCGTCCGACCGCGATGAGCCTGCGGTGCCACGCGAGCAGGGTCGCGGGCGTGACCGGGGACACCGGGCCTCGGGACAGGTCCCCTCACACTTCGGTTGCCCGATTGGGCAGTGCAACCTTATGAGCGGGTGGTGAGTCTTCTGATCGATCACTTTCGTGATCGGACCCACTAGGAGACCATCATCAGCGCCATACGCAAGACCTTCACCGCTACCGCCATCGTCGGTGCCGTACTCGCGGGCTCCGCTGCCTGCGGAACGGCGGAGCAGCTTTCCGCCGGCCAGAAGCTGGACCAGGCCTTTGAGCAGCTCGGCAAGAAGAAGACGCTCTCCTTCGAGCTCGACCTGGACACCGACATCACGTCCCTGAAGGCGCTGGACGCCAAGTCCGACCCGGCCTCCGGCGACGAGATCCCGGATGAGGCCGCCGAGTTGATGAGCGACGCGACAATCACGGTTACCGTGCAGTCGAAGAAGCCGCTCGACGAGTCCGGCGAAAAGGATCTCGTCGGCATGACCATGAAGATCAGCAATCCGGAGGGCGATCTCGCCGAGTACCGGATGATCGGCGACTACATCTACGTCCGTGCCGACGTCGACACCATCGGCAAGATGATGGGCAGCCCTGTACCGGCCGCTGAAGACCTGCCTCCGCAGGCTCAGTCCTTCAAGAACGTCCTTGAGGGCAAGTGGGTGAAGTTCAGCGCCAAGAAGATGGAGGAGGCCGCCGCCGAGGGCCAGGAGGGCCAGGGCGGTCCCGCGCCCGCCCCGTCCCTCGACGCCAAGACACAGAAGAAGCTCGTGGGAGCCCTTCGGACGGTCGTCGCCCGTGAGGTGAGCTTCAAGACGGCCGACGGAGAGAACGGCGCCGAGCACGTCACCGCCACAGCTCCCTTCCGCACGCTGATCACCGAGCTTCTCGACGAGATCCGCCCGCTGACGAAGGACCTGCCGCCGGGCATGGAGCTGCCGACGGACAAGGACCTCAAGGACGCGCCCGACACCAAGGTGACGGCGGACTTCACGCTGAAGAACGACGAGCTGAGCGAGGTGAACGTGGACCTCGCCGCGTTGGCCGAGGACGCCAAGGTCAAGAAGCTCGGCCTGACTGTGCGGGTGAGCGACGGCGCCAAGCCCACCGCTCCGGCCGGTGCCACCGAGCTGGATCTGCAGGAACTCATGGAGGGCTTCTTCGCCGGCCCGGCGATGGACGACGCCGAGTGGGACGAAAGCGACTACGCCGACCCGGACTTTCCAGAGGACGAGTTCTGATCGCGCCGAGCGCTGACGGGGCCGGACGCCGCACTCGCACGGTGAGTGACCGCACAGGTATTTTCTGTCCGCCCGTGGCTTTTGGGTTCCGTACCCTGGTCGGCACTGTCACGTTGGCTGACCGGGTGGGATGATCTTCGGGTTGGTCATGGTGGAGGGGGACCGTCCGTGGACAGCGCGCCGCCGTCGTACCAG
>NZ_JBFAKH010000199.1:0-4756 GCF_040655635.1 Streptomyces sp. NPDC050388 | reverse complement strand
GTACCGCTCGGTGCCGGCACCGGCGAGCTCGCCACGGCCTGCCGCCGCCTGCTCGCCGAGACCGCCGCCGACGCCGCACCGCCCGCCCCGGCGGCTCCCGGCCGGACCCAGCAGGCCGGGAAGCCGCAACGGCCCGGGCGGAAGGGGAAACGGATGAGCCTCGCCTCCTGGACGATCCTCGCCTGTGTGATCGGCGTCGTCGCCCTGTACGTCTACAGCACTGCGACGACCGGCACGCGCTGAGCGAAGCCCGCAGACCCTGTGGGATTCGGGAGGCCGTCGCTGCTGCTCAGGCCGTGGAGCGGTACTCGTTGATGACGCCGTCGAGGACGCGGGGGCGCAGGAGCCCGCGTGTATCGGGGGCGTGCACGGTGGTGGGCTGTCGGGCCGGGCCGGGTGGCGGCCGACGGCGGGCCCGAGGGGGCCGGTGCGCGGTGTGGTGCCGCCGGTAGGGGTCCGGACCTGTCGGGCGTGAGCCTCGCCCCTGATGAGGACGTGATCGAGGGCCGCGCGCCGGATGCCGCCGATGAGACTTTCGCCGGGGGCATTCATCAGCGGCGCTCGCGGCGCGCTCTTGCCGTCTCGACTCCTCGTTGACGATCGGCGTTCCGCTCGCACCGTCAGCGTTCCGTGGCCGTCCTCTCGGTTTCCCCCTGCTGCGCCTCACTCTCGGCCTTTTCTGTCTTCTCTGCTTGGCCGGGCGGTCGGTGCGGGGTCTCGGTCGCCGCGTCACCCGGCGTCGCCGTCACGGGTGTGTCCGTGCCGCTCGGTGTGGTTTGTGCCGTCGTGGCTGCAGAGCTGGGTGTGGCTGCCTCGTCGGCGGAGCCGTGGTTCGGGTCGGGAGAAGTGGGGCCGGAGCTTTGTCCCGGTGCGTGGTCGGGGGGTGTGCCGGCAGCGGTGCTGGGGTCGGAGGAGGGCGCCGCCGCAGACGTCCTGGCCGCCTCCTTCTGCCCCGCGCCGCCCGGAGGAGCCGAGTCGGGGGGTGTGCGGGCAGCGGTGCTGGGGTCGGAGGAGGGTGCCGCCGCAGACGTCCTGGCCGCCTCCTTCTGCCCCGCGCCGCCCGGGGGATCCGGCTTTCCGGTGGGGGCACTGGTGGCCCTGGGCGCGCTTCGGGCATCGGCTGGTGGGGCGGAGTCGTCGGTGACGACGAAGGCGGTTGCCAGGACAGCGGCGAGTGCCACGGTCGCGCCGGCCACGAGGGTGTGCCCGCGCGCGGGCGTGGTGCGGGAAGCAGCCTGCTCCCTGGCGGGCAGCGGGTTGATGTGCGTGCGGTCGGTCGTCTGCGATGGCCCGGGGCCGGTGATGAGGCTCGTGGCGTGCGCCGACGGACCGGCTTCAAGACGTGCTGTCTCGGCCAGCGCCGCCAGGGTGCGGGCGCAGTTGCGGGCCGTCGGGCGGTTCTGCTCGTCCAGGGCTGTCATGTCCCGCAGCAGGACGGCCAGTTGTTCCGGCAGGCCGTGGGGCAGGACGGGCTGGCGGTGCAGTCGTGCGATCGCGGCTTCGAGGGGGCCGCCGTCGCACTCGAGCCTGCCCGTGAGGCATTCGAGGAGCACCAGGCCGAGGGCGTACACGTCGGCGGGCCGGCCGACGGACTGGCCGAGGACCTGCTCGGGGGAGAGGTAGGCGGCGGTGCCGATGAGCGTGCCGGTGGCGGTGCGGGTGGTGGCGTCCAGCAGTCGGGAGATGCCGAAGTCGGTCAGGTGGGGGCGGTGGGAAGCGTCCAGGAGGATGTTGGACGGTTTGACGTCTCGGTGGACGATTCCCGCTTCGTGTGCGTGCGCCAGCGCGTGGGCCAGGCCGACGCCGAGTGCGGCAGTCGCTCGGGGTGGCAGCGGGCCCTGGGCGATGCGGTTTTTCAGTGTGTCGCCTTCGATCAGTTGCATGACCAGGAAGACACGTCCGTGGTGCTGTCCGGCATCGTAGGCGGTGACCAGTCCGGGGTGGTGCAGCCGGGCCAGGATCACCGCTTCGCTGTGCAGGTTCTCCTCGACGTCGATGCCGGTATCGGGCCGAAAGACCTTGACCGCCACCGGTCGTTGCAATCGCAGATCGAAACCTCGGTGGACATCCGCGGCGCCGCCCGAACCAAGGAGATCGTCCAGACGGTACCGGCCGCTCAGTACCTCGGCGGAACACCGGGAAGCCATGGCCCGAGCCGACTCACGAAGCCTCATTCCCTCTCCTGCTGCGTTGAGGTGCGCATGCTGCTGGCGAGCCGTGGTCGGCGCGCCGCCGGACGCGGGTACCCACGGAGAGCCGGAATACCTCCGGCATGGCACCGCGACGGCACGTCGCGGGGCGAAACCGGTGCCCGCCGGGCACTGTCACGTCGGCTGACGGTGTGGGACGGTCTTCGGGTTGATCGTGCCGTGTCGGGGGTCGCTGGTGGCGTCCGTGCCGCTGTAGTACCGGGGGCACCGGTACCCGATGGAGATCATCCCCCGCTGCGTGCTGCGGTACTTTTGCTTCCTGCTCGGCTTCCACGAGGTCGAGGAGCTGCTGCTTGCCCGTGGCGTGCTCGTGTCCTACGAGAGCGTCCGGCGGTGGTGCCTGAAGCTCGGGCAGGCCTACGACGACGACCTGCGTCGCCGCCGACCCGGGGACAGGTGGCATCTCGACGAGGTGTTCGTGAAGATCAGCGGGGTGCGGTACCACCTGTGGCGGGCGGTGGACCGGCACGGCAACGTGCTGGACGCCCTCGTGCAGAACCGGCGGGACACCACCGCCGCCGGGCGCTTCTTCCGCCTGCTGAAGAAGACGCGTGCGGTGCCGCGGGTGCTCGTCACCGACAAGCTGCGCTGCTACGGCGCCGCCCACCGTGAGGTCATGCCGTCGGTGGAGCACCGCTCCCACCAGGGCCTGAACGACCGGGCCGAGAACAGCCACCAGCCCACCCGGCAGCGGGAACGGACGACGAAAGGCTTCCGCTCCGTCGGCGCGGCACGACGCTTCCTGTCCGCGTTCAGCGGCATCTCATCCCACTTCCGGCCCCACCGCCGCCTGATGACAGCCTCCGGATACCGCGCCGAGATGACCGTCCGCTTCGCGATCCGGGACCAGATCACCGCCGCCCCGCCCACCGCGGTGGGACCCGGGCCCCGCCCGGCCCCTCGCCCTGACGCGCCCTCAATCGATCAACGCCCCACCAACGTGACAACGCCCGCGGACCGCATTGCCGTGACCCGCTGCTGGAAGGCGGACGACGCGTGCGCCACCGGCGGCGCCACCTCACTGCCCCGACCACCGACGGCGCCTGCTCGCTCCCACTCGGCCCGCAGGTCAGAGGAGGTCGCGTGGAACGGTCTCGTTCCACGTGCGGGAGAACACGCGGCGCCCGCCCTCGTATCCGTCGAGGGTGGCGTCCACGAAGAACTGCGTCTCGTCGCACGTGAGCCGGGTGTGCGTCTCCACCCGCACATCCCAGTCGTCGCGCCGGAAGCGCATGGTCCAGGTGGACTCACCGGTGGCGGACGTGAAGTCCTCGGCAACGGAGGCGTAGCGTTCGCAGGCCCGGCGGCCGACCTCCAGGCCGATGTCCTCGAGGCGGACCAGACCCCGGTCCTTGACGATCTCCAGCTCGGCGTTGTATCCGACGAGGTCACGCGTGACCAGCCAACGCTCCTCCGGGTCCGTCAGCTGAGTGGCGCCCAGCGGCGGGGTGCTCTCCGGCTCGCCGAACGCGTTCCGTGGCAGCCCGTCGGGCGCGGTCGCGGGACGGACCGGCAGCGTGAGCGTGCTGGCTCCCTCGTACACGCTCAGCAGCACCGGCCGAGGCGGCGGCCAGGCCAGGGGCCAGTACGACGTGGAGAGCGACAGCCGGAGGCGGTGCCCACGCGGAAAGGACTGCGCCACCGCATTGAGGTCGACAGTGGCTCGGTAGCGGCGGGCGGGCTCCAGCGCCTCGGGGGCATCCCTGCCGTCGAGCCGGGTGAGGTTCAGGACACCGTACGAGACACGGGTGGCGCTGCCGTCCGGCGCCACGTCGGACAGCCTCGCGGCGACCGTCGCGACCGGCTCGCTGACGGACAGATCCAGTTCGACGGTGACAGGGCCCAGGATCTCCACCGGTTCGGTGAGCGGTTCGGTGTCGAACACCAGCGAGCCGCCGTCCTCCTCACGCTGGTCGTACGGGAGGTCCGGAGGCGCGTTGTACGACGCCCACTTGCCCGCTAGGCCCTGTCCGGCGGCTCATGGTCTGAGCCATAAACGGATCGCTGCCGCGGTGACGGTGCCGTGGAAGACGTAGGCCCGTTTGTCGTAACGGGTGGCGACCGCACGGGAGTTCTTGAGCCGGTTGATGGTCCGCTCGACCTCGTTGCGGCGCCGGTAGCGGACGCGATCGAACCCGGCGGGCCTGCCGCCCGCGCTGCCTCTGCGGCGGCGGTGGGCCCGCTGATCCCTGGGCTCCGGAATGGTGTGCCTGATAGCGCGTCTTCGCAGATAGCGGCGGTTTCGGCGGGAGCTGTAGGCCTTGTCGCCGCTGACGTGGTCCGGCCGGGTCCGGGGCCGTCCGCCCAGCGGCCGGGGAACCCGGATCCGGTCCAGGACCTCGATCATCTGCGGGGCGTCGCCCCACTGGCCCGGCGTGACCAGCAGGGCCATGGGGCGGCAGCCGCCCTCGCCGGCAAGGTGGATCTTGCAGGTCAGGCCGCCCCGGGACCGGCCGAGTCCCTCATCGGGGCGGTGGTGCCGGGGCGTCGTCCTTTTTTCGGGATCCGCGGCTTGGCCTTGCGGGCGCCGGCCGCATGCTGATGGG
>NZ_JBFAKH010000198.1:0-4793 GCF_040655635.1 Streptomyces sp. NPDC050388 | reverse complement strand
ACGGTGTCGTCCGCCTCGTACCACCAGGACGTCCAGTCCCGCGTCTCACCCTCGGGCGCGGAGTCCACCCACTCCTTCGTCGGGGACCTGCTCCATGCGAAGCTCCGCCGCGCGGGCGAGACCAGCCGTGAACAACCCGCAGCCGGGAACCCCAGGCCCCTACGGCGAAACCCTCACGCCGCGTCCAGCGCCAGCCAGTCCGGCAGTGCCTCAAGATCGTCCCTCGCCAGCGCGAGCAGCATCGCGTCCGCCGGCGTCGGTTCGAACGGCTGCCGCAGCAGCGGCATCCCCGCCTGCTCCGGAGTCCGGTTCGCCTTGCGGTGGTTGTCCTCCGCGCACGAGGCCACCGTGTTCAGCCAGGTGTCCTGCCCACCGTGCGACCGCGGCACCACGTGGTCGACGGTGGTGGCCCGCCGCCCGCAGTACGCGCACCGGTGCCGGTCCCGCACCAGCACGCCCCGCCTCGACCACGGCGCCCGTCTTCGGAACGGCACCCTGACGTATTGGCAGAGCCTGATCACCCGCGGCACCGGTATGTCCACCTCGGCTCCCCGCATCCGCAGCTCGGGGTGGGCCTGCTCGACGACCGCCTTGTCCTGGAGCACCAGAACGACGGCTCGGTTCAGCGTCACCGTCGACAGCGGCTCGAAGCTCGCGTTCAGCACCAGCGTGTCCCGCATACCAGCCCACCTCCCGTGTGCACCGGCCCACCCCTCGGCGGGCTGGGATCAACTCTGGCCGGGCACGCCGGGATGGACAACGCAATATCTGCTGCCTCAACGGGAGGCGACCCCGCGCCCCCGGCAACAAAAATGCCCGCCCCTGATCAATTCCAAGACCAGGGGCGGGCAAACGTTCCGTGAATGCTGGGATCGGCTCAGGAGCCGGCGGGCACCTCGTACTCACCGATCAGCTGGGCCCGCGCGAGCGTGTGGAACCGCAGGTTGAAGCCCACCACGGCAGGGGACGCGTCCGAGTCCGGACCGAGCTTCTCCTGATCCACGGCGTACACCGTGAACACATACCGGTGCGGCCCGTCCCCGGGGGGCGGCGCGGCCCCGCCGAAGTCCTTGGTGCCGTAGTCGTTGCGCGCCTGAATCGCGCCCTCGGGCAGCCCCTCGAACCCGCCACTGCCCGCGCCGGCCGGCAGCTCGGTCACCGAGGCCGGGATGTCGAACGCCACCCAGTGCCAGAACCCGCTGCCCGTCGGGGCATCCGGGTCGTAGCAGGTCACGGCGAAGCTCTTGGTCTCCGGCGGGAAGCCCGACCAGCGCAGCTGCGGCGACGTGTTGCCGCCCGCCTGCACCTGGGCGTCCCGGAGCGTCGCGCCCTCCTCGACGTCCTCGCTCGTCACCGTGAACGACGGCACGGGCGGGTGGAAGTCATGGGGGAGCGGACGCCGCTCGAGCTCGGTCACCTCGGTACCTCCTGATCGATTGCGTTCAGTCGGAGCCGAGCCTAGAACCAGTTGCGCTTGCTGCCGACCTCCGACAGCCACTGGTTGAGGTACGCCGCCCAGTCCGTGCCCTGGTAGTCGTGCAGCCCCATCTGGAACGACCGGAACGTGTCGCTGCCCTCGCTGAACAGACCGGGCTTCTTGTCCATCTCCAGCACGACGTCCATCGCCTGATCGTCGGCCACGAAGGTCAGCTCGACCTGGTGCAGCCCCCGGTACTGCTGCGGCGGGAAGAACTCGATCTCCTGGTAGAACGGCAGCCGCTGACGAGTCCCCCGGACATGTCCGCGCTCCATGTCCGCGCTCTTGAACCGGAAGCCCAACTGGATGAACGCGTCCAGGATCGCCTTCTGCGCCGGCAGCGGGTGCACGTTGATCGGGTCCAGGTCACCCGAGTCCACGGCCCGCGCGATCGCCAGCTCCGTGGTCACGCCGATGTTCATCCCGCGCAGCGACTGCCCGTCGATCATCGTGATCGGCGTCTCCCACGGGATCTCCAGCCCGAACGGCACCGCGTGCACCGCGCCCGCCTGGAGCTCGAAGGCGCCGCCGAGCCGCGACTTGGTGAACTCGATGTTCTGCTTGTACTCCTCGTCGCCGCTCTCCACCTCGACCTTGGCCTGCAACCCGACCGACAGACCTTCGATCTGCTGGTTCACGGACCCGCCCTGGATGCGCACCTCACCCTGGACGACCCCACCCGGAACGACGTTGTCCTCGTGCAGCACCGTCTCGACCGAAGCCCCGCCGGCTCCCAGGCTCGCGAGCAGCTTCTTGAACGCCATGTCTCTCCCCTTGTCGTCCTCTATCGCGTCGTTGCCGCGTGTGGACCTTTGATCCCTAACAACGCGATCCGGCCCCGGCCGGTTCCGTGTCCGTCACCCTTGCAAGCACGGCGTCCGGTGACCACCCCGTGGCAGCACCCCGGCAGGAGTACGCTCGGGCGCCATGATCGCGACCCTTGACCGTACGCCCCTGCCCAGGAGGTTCTTCGACCGCCCTGTCCTCGAGGTCGCTCCCGACCTGCTCGGTCGCATCGTCGTGCGCACCGCCCCGGACGGCCCGATCGCCCTCCGCCTGACCGAGGTCGAGGCCTACGACGGCTCCAACGACCCCGGTTCCCAGGCCTGTCGGGGGCGCACCGCCCGCAACGGCGTGATGCTCGGTCCCCCCGACCACTACGTTTACTTCACCCACGGCACGTCAAGTCGGTCAGCATGAACGTTGTGGATCTCGCTCACCCCGCTGAAGAAGTCGCCCCCAAGCTGCTCGGTGCCGTCCTCACCCACGAGGCTCCCGAGGGAACCGTGAGCATCACCATCACGGAGACCGAGGCATACTCCGGTACGGCCGACCCCGCCTCCCACGCCTACCGAGGCAGGACACCCCGCAACGCCGTCATGTTCGGGGTCGCGGGACACCTGTACGTCTACCGGTCTCACGGTCTCCACTGGTGCGCCAACATCGTCACCGGAACAGACGGCATCGCCTCGGCTGTCCTCATTCGCGCAGGCAGGGTCATCGAAGGGGAAGACCTGGCACGCAAGCGGCGAGGGACGAAGGTCGAGAGCCCACGCCTTGCGCGCGGTCCGGGGAACTTCTGCCAGGCGCTCGGCATCACGGCAGAGCACAACGGCACAGCCCTGCTGACGGGCGCCTCGGTCGTACTGTCCGAGGGCGAGCCGGTACCCGCCGGACTCATCAGGGTCGGCCCTCGGGTGGGCGTGAGCAGAGCCCATGACTGGCAGCACCGCTTCTACATCGCTGATGATCCGACGGTCTCGGCGTACCGGCTGAGCCCGAGAGCCAAGTCGGCCGGCGGAGCCTGAGCCGCTGTGCGCCGCGCCGGCGAGCCGGAGCGGCGCCGGGTCCGACGATGTGTGATCGCTCGCGAGCGTGGCGCGTGACGCGTTCCTGGCCGGTCGGGTGACCACCGCCAGGAGCACGGTCACCGTGCACAACGCCGAACAGCCAGCGGGAACACCATCGCGAACGAGGCGAACGATGCACAGACACGCCAAAAGCCCTTGTACCCGCTCCGGGTTGTGTGCTCATGCACTCCACGTCCACCGCCGCGCCGCCCGCCGAGGGCTTGGCCGTCAACTCGCAGTGAAGACACTCAGCCTCGAACGTCACGCATCGCTCAGGGGTTCCGGAAGGCGATCCGGTAGTGGTCCGAGTCGAACCCTCGGACTCCTCGACCTCTCGGCACCAGCTCGACGGGTTCGCAGGCCTGCCGGACAACCGTCCGTACGCAGTCGATCCGGTCGGGATCCTCGTAGTCCAACTCCTCCCACAGGTACTCGACGTCCCCCGGATCCACCCGCACCCGCTTCGCTGCCAGGTCTGCCGACCCGGTCCGGATCTTCGCCGGGTCGACCTCGCACCTGCCGACACCTGCACGCATGGTCGATGCGTCGGTGTCCCCTACGGCGAACATCTCGCCAGGACGGTACGCCTTTCGGATGTGGCCTCCTCGGCCAGTAGCCCGGCCTCGCGCTCTTCGTCCGCGGCATCCGTGGCCGGAGCCTGTGATGCGCCAGCCACCTGAGCAGATGTAGATCCTGTATCGCTCGTCTGCCGCGTTCTTCTTGCTCCACCCCTGCGTCACGAGGTCCCGGGACTTCGAGCAGTCGACTCTCAGCCCGCAACGACAAGGAACTGGCCAAAAGACCGGCCCGCCCGGCAGCAACCCCGGACGTGGACCGTTCCCCGGACGATACGGACGCCTGCACCTCCAAGGACACTCCGCTGAGGACGTTCGCCGGCACCGCGGTCCGCTCCGGCCAGGTACGCAACAACGGTCCGTGCCTCGGAGCCGCGGACGAGGGCACCGCACACCCCTGGCGCTTCTGAGCTGCCGACGACCCGACGGTGAGCCCGTACCGGGCTCGTGTCCCGAAGTGTCGGAGGAGTTGACTCGCCCCTGGAAGGCGCGTAACGTGGCCCGAGCCGCTGAACCGGGTACGGCAATCGCCTGCAGCCGGAGCGGCCAACCCACTACTCAAGATCGCCCCTCATCTCAGGGTCGAATTCGTCATGTTCGCATGCCTGAATTTCGAACCCGGAAGCCCGATTGTGAATCGGGCGAGGGAATCGGCTAACGTAGTGAATGTCGAAAGGCCGACAGGCGAAAGCCCTGAAGCTGACGGTACGTCCCGCCGACCGGGAATCAGGCCCGAAAGAGTCTGATAGAGTCGGAAACGCAAGACCGAAGGGAAGCGCCCGGAGGAAAACCCGACGAGGGTGAGTACGAAGGAAGCGTCCGTTCCTTGAGAACTCAACAGCGTGCCAAAAGTCAACGCCAGATATGTTGATACCCCGCCCATCCGGCTTC
>NZ_JBFAKH010000197.1:0-4834 GCF_040655635.1 Streptomyces sp. NPDC050388 | reverse complement strand
CGTTGGACTCGGTCGCCGTGCCGAAACCGGCGTACTGGCGCATCGTCCAGGGGCGGCCGGTGTACATCGTCGGGTACACGCCCCGGGTGAACGGGTACGCCCCCGGGGCACCCAGCTGCTCGGCCGGGTCCCAGCCCTCGAGGGACTCCGGCCCGTAGACCGGTTCGATGGGCAGTCCGGACTCTGTCGTTCTGATGTCCTTCAAGATTGTCCGCCTGGGTTTCCTGGCCACAGCACCCCTGAGCTACTACGACCAGGCCGGCCGAGCAGGGTGGAGGAGTGCTTGAGTTCGTGGGTGGTGTGGTTGGTCTCGCACTGCCGTGCGGGTGATGGCTCGGAGATTCGGGTTCTGGGTCCGTTGGGTGCCGAGGTCAATGGAGGGTCGATCGTTCCGCCGTCGGTCAGGCCGCCGCGGAGCGCGCTGACGACGGTGCAGACCTGCATTCTGTGGTTGCGTCGGCGTCCGGGCACGGAGGTTGTCCGCTGCAGGTGCCTGCCGAGAGTGCGGTCGGGGCCGGTGCTGGAGATCCACCGGCATCCGCGGGTCCGGCTGATCCAGGAACTCGGTGTCGAGCCCTCCCCGCAGTTGCGGCGTCCGCATCAGGCCGTGCTCACCGTCGATCCCCGGCTCGACATCTTTTTCGGTCCCCAACGCGCCTTCATCTTCGACCTCTTCGCAGCCTGAGCCCTCAGGTCGGCATCACCGTGGCACGTTCACCGATCGGCTCCCTGCGGGGCGCCGCGATCCGCACGTAGTCCTGCACGTTCAGGGCCACGGACAGGGCGAGGTCCGCCGCGTTGAAGAAGATCTCCTCGTGTACGAGGAGATCGGGGTCGACCATCAGCTCCAGTGCCGGGTCGAACGCGAAGGGCACGATGGAGCCGCTGACGCAGCCCGACAGCCGCTCGGCGGTGGCCCGGTCGGCGAAGGACACCCGCCGCGCCCCGCACAGTTCCTGGATCCGTCCCAGGTCGACGCGCCGGTCGCCGGGGACGACGGCCAGCACGTAGCGGGAGTTCTTCTTGGTCAGCGTGGCGCGCGTGATGATGCACTTGGCGGCCTGCTCCAGCGGGTGCCCACGTAGCTCGCTCACCACCTCGGTGCGGCCCTCGGGCGGGTGCGCGATGAGCCGGTAGCGGGCGCCGTTGCTCTTGAGAAGGTCCAGCAGGCGGGTTCGTGTACTGCCGTCCGTGCCGTTCGGGGTGTGCGACCAGGATGACGTGGTGGGTGTCATGATGATCCCCTCATTCATAAGGGAGTTCGGGCGCGACAGATGGCACGTCGAGGGCTCGGGGCGGGCCCTCGGCACGCCGGATCGCAACAGTTCCGGTCATGCCGTGGTGGGGGCAGCGGCGGAGGTGCGCAGGCAGGCGAACTCCGCCGGGCGCAGCGGGGGCTCGGTGAGCAGCGGGACCTCGGGGCCGCGGCGCAGCGCCGCGAACAGCCATGGGTTCTGGATCTCCGCGATGCTCGTCGACAGGGTCATCAGCGCGAGCGCCGCCCGGCTGACCTCGCGGTTGCGGGTTGCCAGGTTGCTCATCATGTCGGAGTCGCGCCGGTGCGCGGCCGGGTCGGTCAGGCGCGGGTCGGTGCTGGCGACGCGGCAGTCCGGGTAGCTCGCGTCGTTGCTGGTCGCCATCATCCAGGCGTCGTCGGCGGCCCGGGCGATCGCCCGCTGGGCACTACGGCCGAGTCCGGCGGCGAGCCCACGACTGCGTATCTGCTTCTCGAAGGCCTCGACGCTGCGCGCGGCGGCGCTCAGTCCATGGCCGTAGACGGGGTTGAAGGCGGCCGTCGCGTCGCCGATCACCACAAGACCCTCGGGCCAGACGGCCAGCCGGTCGTAGTGCAGGCGTCGGCTGACCGTGGAGTGTGAGCGCTGCACGGCGGTCAGCGGTTCCAGGCCGGTGATGAGGTTGCCGATCAGCGGATGGCGGACACCTTCACGCGCGTAGGTGAGGAAGCCCTCTGCGTCGGCCGGCGGCTCGCCACCGCGGGTGCCGGAGAGGGTGACGATCCACCGGCCGCCCTCGATCGGCATCAGGACCGCGCCGCGGCCCGGGACCGGGCGCCGGGAGTCGGCGAGCACACTGACCAGGGGGAACCCCGAGCCGGCGGCCTCCGGTGCCCGGAAGATCCGGGTCGCGTAGACCATGCCCGTGTCCACGGACTCCTCCTGCGGCGCGGGTACGCCCAGTTCCTCGAGCCAGCGCCGCATCGCCGAGCCGCGTCCGGTGGCATCGATGACGAGCTCGGCTTCGAGACGCCGTTCCTCGCCCGAGTCCCGGTTGCGTGTCCGCACCCCGGTGATCCGGTCCGTTCCTCCGGTGAGGCCCAGTACCTCCGTACGCGGCAGGACCGATATCCGGTCGTTGCGCAACGCCTTCTCGCGCATCACCCAGTCCAGCAGGGCACGGCTGGAGGCGAGGGTGAACTCGGACTCGGGGAAGCGGTGCTGCCACCCGAAGGGGGTGAAGGAAATCAACCCGTCGGGTATTCCAATGCGATGCGCGCCTGCGGCCAGCAGACCTTCCGTCATGCCCGGGAGGTAAGAATCGGCGATTCGCGCACCGCCGGACCACAGAATGTGACAGTGCCGCGCTTGGGGAACTCCTTTGCGCATTTCCGGCCCAGTGGGGTGTTCGTCGCGTTCCACGACGAACACCTCGTCGAAATGCCGGGCCAGCATCGCTGAGGTGAGCATCCCGGTAAAACTTCCGCCCAACACCACGACCCGCCGGTATCCGGCCATCTCTGATCAGTCCCTTTCCCGCCGAGTGAAATCGGCAGCTAACGTACGAGGAGCAGGGTTTGCCGATCGACTCGTCGGAGCGCCCCTTCGAAGTTCAGGGGTGGGTAGGGGGGATGAACAGGGGCGACCCCTGCTTTTCGGAAGTGTCCGGGAGGAGTGTGCAGCTCATCGCGGTGGTGCCGGACCCCGAGATACTTTCCGTACACCTGAACTGCACAAAATGTCCGCTACCTTGCACGGGGCGCTCCTCATAGAGTGACCGCTATGATGACAACGCACAGGACGGCGTCGGTGGTTGCATTCACCGGCGCAGTCAAGGAGTTCGCCGCGGTACGCGCCGTGGACGGACTCGATCTTATAATCGAGCCAGGCGAGAGAGTCGCCCTGCTGGGTCGCAACGGCGCGGGCAAGTCGACCTCCATCGGCCTGCTGCTCGGACTGGACGAACCAACCTCCGGCACGGTGGAGCTGTTCGGCTCCTTGCCGCTGCACGCGGTCCGCGAAGGACGCGTCGGCGCGATGCTTCAGGACTTCAAGCCGGTCTCCCGGGTGACGGTCCGTGAACTGGTGTCGTTCGTGGCCGGTACGTACCCGAAGCCGATGCCGGTGGACGAGGTGCTGGACCTGGCGGGGCTGACGGAGCTCGCCGGGCGGCGTGCGGACAAGCTCTCCGGTGGCCAGGCCCAGCGGGTCAGCTTCGCCGTGGCGCTGGCCGGGGATCCTGATCTGCTGGTCCTGGATGAGCCGACGGCCGCGCTGGACGTGCAGGCGCGGCGGGCCTTCTGGCAGTCGATGCGCACTTTCACCGACCGCGGCAAGACCGTGCTGTTCTCCACGCACTATCTGGAGGAGGCCGACCAGAACTCCGACCGGATCGTCGTCATCGACCGTGGGCGGCTGATCGCCGACGGCACCAGCACGGAGATCAAGCGCGCGGTCGGGAGCAGCATGGTGTCCTTCGACCTGCCCTCGGGCCCGCTGCCCGCCGACCTGGACACGCTCCCCGGTGTCGTCTCCGTGGAGGTCGTCGACGGCCGCGTGCGGCTGCGCACCTCCGACTCGGACGCGACGGTGAGCCACCTGACGCAGGTGGTCGTACCGCGCGGCCTCGAAGTGGCCGCCGCGGGCCTGGAGGACGCGTTCCTCAGTCTCACCGCGCACGCCTCCGCGGCTCCGTCCTCCGCATCCTCCGCGTCCGTGCAGTCCCCGAAGGCAGGTGCGTGATGGCCGGCAGCATCACCCTGGTGTCCCGTTACGTCAATCTGGAGCTGCGCCGCACGTTCCGTGACGTCGGCTTCGTCATCTTCGGCATCGGTACGCCGGTGCTGATGTACGTCATGTTCACGAATGTCGGCGGCGGCAAGTCCGCGGGCTCCGAGTGGGCCGTCACGGCCATGGTGGGCCTGGCCGCCTACGGTGCCCTGAGCGCCGGTCTGACATCCGGTACCGCCGTCGCCGAGGACAAGGCGGTCGGCTGGCTGCGCCAGTTGCGGATCACCCCGCTCACGCCCGCTCAGGTCGTCCTGGGGCGTGCCGTGACCGGTTCGCTGATGGTGCTGCCGGCGATCGTCGTAGTCCTGCTCACGGCCATGATCGCCAACGGTGTGCGGCTGGACCTCTGGCAGTGGATCGTGCTGACGCTGCTGCTGTGGGTGGGGTCGCTGCCCTTCACGATGCTCGGTATCGCCAACGGCTACCAGATGTCCGCGCAGACCACGAACGTCACGAACATCGTCTGCAACCTGGCGCTCGCCCTGATCGGCGGTCTGTGGTTCCCGGTCTCCGAGTTCCCCGGCTGGCTGGCCTCGGTGGCCGAGTGGACGCCCGGCTACCGCTTCGGCCAGCTCGGCTGGGATACCGTCGACGGCAACGCACCCGGCCTGACCACCGTCGTGGTGCTGGTTGCCTGGCTGCTGGTGTTCGGCGCGTACGCGACGTACGCGTACCAGCGGTCGGGACGCAGGGCCTGAGCAGCGCCGCGAGAGCGTATCGGTACACAGATGGCCGTGGGCGGCACCCGTACGGGGTCGCTGTTTCATCCGGGCGGTGACGGGCGCGAGGTCGACGGTGACCGGGCCGGG
>NZ_JBFAKH010000196.1:0-4924 GCF_040655635.1 Streptomyces sp. NPDC050388 | reverse complement strand
CGCGCAGGGCCGTACGCACCCGGGTGGGCGGCACGACGGGCGCGCACCGCGCGGCGACCAGGGCGCAGACGGCGAGCGCGGCACCGGCCGCGGCGGTCGCGGCGAGCGCGACGGTGGCGGAGAGCCCGCCGGCGTCCAGCAGCACGAGCAGGAGCAGCAGCAGGGGCAGAAAGACCCGGGGCAGCGAAAGAAGCCCGGGGAAGACACCGCAACGCGAACCCGTCCGGCTACGGATCACTCGCCTCACCCCCCCCTCTCCCCCCTTCGCCTCGCGCATCAGGCCCCTGTACGACACGACAGATCGTCGCGCTCATCCCGACGTCCAGGACGGTACGACGGTTCCCGGACGGGCCGCGCGGGCCGCGCAAGCGGGCGGCAGGACCCGTGCACCGGCGCCCCGGGGCCCGTGCGGCCCATCCGCTCCCGTGTGACGAGACACTCTCCCCCTCCCGTCGCCCGTCGGCAGTACGGTGTCACCCATGCGCCCCGACACGCCCGCCGAAAACGTCGACCACACCGCCGAAGCGGCCCGCCTGGAGCGGACCGCCGGTCTGTATCCCGAGGACGCCGAAGCCCTGCTGCTGCGGGCCGCCGCCCACCTGGAACTCTCCGGCGACCGCTTTGCCGCGGCCGCCCTCTACGACCGCCTGCTGGCCTCCGACACCGGGCAGACGGAGCTGGAGGGCCCGTACCTGGTCCGCGCCCTGAAGGCCTCGAACCTGTGGGAGTACGGCCACGAGGCGGAGGCCCGCGCGATCATCGACGGCATCCGCACCGCGGCCCCGCGCGACCCCGCCCCCTGGGTGGTCGTCGCGGAGTCCCTGGAGTCGCACGACGAACTGGAGGCGGCGCACGAGACGTTCACGGAGGCGGTGCGCCTCCTCCTGACCGACGTCCCGGAGCCCCCGGCCGCCACCCACCCGCTCCTCTTCGGCCGCCACCGCGTCCGCCGCATGCTGGGCGTCCCCCACGACGAGTGGGACGCCCTCGCGGACACCGTCCACAGCCTGCCCGTCACCCTGGACGAACTCCACGACCCGAAGCGCGTCTGGTCGCTCGGCTCGGAGAACCCAGCGGAGCTGGAGGCGGAGATCTCCCGCCTCCGAGCGGAACTGGGCGCCTACCGGACCGCTCTGTCCCGCCCCTTCCCGGTGGCGCTCCTGCACTGGCCGGCCCCGGAACTGGCCGAACTCCTGGAGGCGTACCCCTCCCTCGCCACCGAGTACCCCTCCCACGAGGAGCACCTGGCCACCATAGAGACGGCCCTGCGCGAACTAGCCGCCTCCGGCACCCCCAACCTGGGCGTCGTCACCGGCACCGTCCCCTCCTACGAGGCCTTCGCCGCTTCCGAGGCCACCACCCCGGGCGACACCGACCTCCTCCCCCAGTACGCGACCACCCTGGCGGCCCGCGGCCGGGCCGTGCCCTGGCCGCCGCAGCGGTCGGCCGCCTGCTGGTGCGGTTCGGGCCGCCCGTACGGGGAGTGCCACGGCACGCCAGTGGTGTGACGGGGACCGGGGCGGAGGGGCCGGGGGCGGGAGGATCCGTCGTTGGCAGGCCTGGAGGCTGTCATGCCCGAGCACCTTGCCGTCGACGGCGGCACGATCGCCTACGAGATCGCGAGGTCCGACCCCCTGATCGTCCTCGCACACGGCATGGGCGACAGCCGCGCCGCGTACCGCGCCGGTATCCCGCCGCCGGTGGCAGCGGGATACCGGGTCGCCACGGTCGATCTGCGCGACTGCGGCGCATCGAGTACCGACTGGCCGGCGTGGAGCCGCACCGCCCTCGCCGGTGACCTGCTCGCCGTGATCCGTCACCTGGGCGGCCCGGCCGTGCTCGTCGGCCACTCGATCTCCGGCGGTGCCGCCACCATCGCCGCGGCGCGGGAGCCCTCGCTGGTCAACGCGGTGGTCGAGCCGGCGCCGTTCACCTGGGGGCAGTCGGTCCGCCTCGGCGACCTGCGGGTCAAGCGCTACTGGCAGGGGATGCTGCGGCTGCTCGGCACGGGCGCGTTCCGCACCGCGCGCTCACGCAACTCCAGCGGATATTTTCTCGGGGCAGGCATCGTCTGGGCTCCTTTCACGAGACCCATCTGACCTGCTGTCACGCAACTCCGCATCTCGGGGGAAGCTCAAGCTGAAGTACCTGTGGCGGGCCGTTGACCTTGATGAAAACCTCACCCAGATGCCACTTGTCACCGGGCCGGGGCCGCCGACGGCGCAACACGCCGGCGTACTGCTGCCCGGACTTCACACACCAGCGCCGCACCGTCTCATGGGAGACGATCACGCCCCGCTCCAGCATCAGCTCCTGGACGTCACGCAGGCTCAGGGCGAACCGGTGATACAGCCGCACACAGTGACCGATGACCTCCGGCGGATAACGGCAACCCCGGTACGAGGGTGCCTGCACCGAGCCCACGACCTGCCCTCTCACCGGTGACGATCCACCCGATGATCATGCTCATCAGGAACGCCGCCGGACAACCTGACAACGCCTCTGGGGGGCGTGACCCAGTAGCTTTCGCTGTTGCCATCACGCGCGTGCACGCGAAGGAGCGGTCCAGAAAGTCCAGAAACCCCACCGCGGGGGCCCGGCGGCCGGTCCGGGTTCTACCTGCGGATGCTCGGTCACAAGCCCGCCCGGGACATCTGCCACGGCAAGCGCGGACAGATCATGCAGGCGTACCGGGCGGGGCAGGAGGACCAACTCGGCGCGCTGGGGCTGGTCCTGAACGCCGCCGTCGAGCAGCTTTGTTCCCTGCCCGCCGACCAGCGCGAGCATGAGGTCCTGGGCGAGGACGTGGCCCGGCTCTCTCTGCTACGAAAAGGCACATGTTGACTGTGCGTATCCACTCGGATGGGTGACGTGAAGGGGCGGTGGTGTGCGGGTGCGGGTGGCATGAGGAGGGGCGTTCGCACCCAGAAGGGTGCGCCCCGAAAGGAGGACATCGTGTTCCGCCATTCGATACGTACGTTCGCAGTGGGTCTGTCCGCACTGACCGCCGCCGCCGTGCCGGCGGCGCCGGCCCTGGCCGGGGGCGACCCGGCCGGGGCGTCCCCGGCGCCGCACACCGCCGGCCGGGCCCTGCACGCGCAGACCATCGCCGACCTGACCACCACGATGAAGGGCGAGGCGTACGCCCACGCCGTCTACGGCCTCTTCGCTGCCGAGGCCGACCGCCAGGGCCTGCCGGCCGTCGCCCGGCTCTTCCGCAGCACGGCGCAGACCGAGCTGAACGAACACCTGCGCGAGGCGGCCACCCTCATCGGCATGGTCGGCGGCAACGCCGCCAACCTGCGCCAGGCCATCGACGGCGAGACCTACGAGCACGAGGTCATGTACCGCCGCTTCGCCGAGCAGGCCCGCGCGGACGGGGACCTCGAGGCCGCGAAGCTCTTCAGCGAGATCGCCGCCGACGAGGGCCGCCACCGCAACGCCTTCCGCACCGCCCTCGAGGTCGTCACCACCGGCCGCGGCACCATCCCGGAACCGCCGAAGGCCGACGTGGTGCCGGTGCCCGCCGGGCTGCCGAAGGTCAAGGCCGCCCGCACCAAGGCCAACCTGGACACCGCCCTGCACGGCGAGGGGCTCGCCCACGCCAAGTACATGCTCTTCGCCGCCCACGCCCAGCAAACCGGCAACGCCGCGCTGGCCCGCCTGTGGGAGGGCACGGCCGAGGTCGAACTGCGGGAGCACCTCGCCGGCGAGGCGGTGCTGGCCGGCCTGGTCCGCGCGACCAGGGAGAACCTGGACAAGGCCATCACCGGGGAGCGCCACGAGGCGACCATGGTGTACCCGGGGTTCGCCGAGCGGGCCACCGCCGTCGGCGACAGCACCGCCGCCCGCTTCTTCCGCGACACCGCCGCGGACCAGGCCCGGCACGCCGCCGCCTTCCAGAAGGCGCTCGACCAGCTGGGCTGACCGCCCGGGCCCCGCCCGGAGGGCCGCACGCAGCACGCGAGGCGGTCCGGCCGATGCCTCACCGGGGCCGGCCGGACCGCCTCCGGCGCGTCGCCGCCCGGCGCCGGACCGGCTCGTCGAGAAACGGCCCTGCCAGGCCGCCTTCGCACCCGAGTCACCGATCCGGTACACCTGGACGGCCGCGCCGACGGCCACGACCAGGGCGATCACCAGCGTCACGACGCGCACCGGAACGGAAGAAGCCGTCCGGGCCACGGCGGACGCCCCGCCCCCGGCGGGACTGTCGGCCTCCCCGCCGCGGTCTCGTTCCCGGCGGAGGCCGGCGCGTCCGAGCAGCCAGACGGCGACCGTCAGCACGAACAGGGCGATCGCCCATGGAGTGAGACCGGACCCCATCTCGGCGTGCGCTTCCACCAGCGCACTCTCCCGCACCCGGTCCTCCAGCCACTCGCCGGATTCAGTGGTCAGCACCACCAGGACAAGAGTGACCAGCCCCATGACCGGCAGCACCCAGCTGAGCCTGCGCGCCGCCGAAAACCACAGCGCACAGACCACGAGCGCCAACGCCGTCAGCGGGACCAGCACCGCTGCGCCGTGAATGAAGAGAGGATGGCTGGGAAGGCCGTTGATCAGCCCGACATCCACGGGGTCTCCTCCAACAAGCAGCAAGAAATATTCGCCCGAAAATCTATCTTTTCAGCAATTTTGCGACAGATGTATCCGCGCGTGAGAGGTGGGCGCGCATATGGAGCAGTGCTCGGCACCCGGCAGGCCCTCACAGGCAGCCGACCGGCCGACGGGCAGGGCCACGGCCCGCACACCCGGCGGCCGGGGGCGACGGTCCGCGCCCTCACCGGTACAGGACGGCCCGCTCCACCACGCCCCACGCCGTACTGGTGGCGATGTACAGCGCGGCGGCCAGGGGCACCACGGCCACGGTGACCAGCGTGAAGAACGACATGAACGGCATCACCCTGATCACCGCGCCCACCGCACC
>NZ_JBFAKH010000195.1:0-4925 GCF_040655635.1 Streptomyces sp. NPDC050388 | reverse complement strand
ACCGGCACACCCCCGAACTGCGGGGCCTGCCGCTGTGGATGGACTACTCCGCCCGCCTCAGCCCCGCCCGCATCCGCTCCCGGATCAAGACCATCAGCCGCGCAACCGGCCGCGCGCCGCTGGTGGTGGTGGACTACCTCCAGCTCATGCAGACCGACCAGCGCACCGCCCGGCAGTCGCCCTACGAACGGGTCACCGAGATCAGCCGCGAACTGAAGATCCTCGCCGCCGACACCGGCGCCGTGCTCATCGCGCTGGCCCAGCTCAACCGTGGCCCCGAACAGCGGCAGGACAAGAAGCCGGCGGTGAGCGACCTGCGGGACTCCGGCGCCCTGGAGCAGGACGCCGATGCGATCATCCTGCTGCACCGCGAGGACTACTACGAGCCGGAGTCCGAGCGGGCCGGGGAGACCGACCTGATCGTGGCCAAGCACCGCAACGGGCCCACCGCCACGGTCACGGTGGCCCACCAGTTCCACTACAGCCGGCTGCGCGACATGTCCGCCGCGGAAGAACCCGCCCTGTAATAGCCCTGGACGCCGCTGTGCGGCGCGTTCCGCCCGGCGCCGGGCAACTACCCCGGCCCGGGCGGGAACGCCGCACAGCGGCCCGTACAGCCGATCATGAACGGAGAGCCCGATGGGGCATCGTCGGAGCCGGCCTCGAGCGGGCCGTGCAGCAGGCGTTCACCCGGCCCATACCGAAGTCGGCCGGCGCGCAGATGCGTTACCTGGTCCGGCAGCTCAAGGGCACCCGCGCGGTGGCCGACCTGCTCGGCGTCTCGCAGCGCACCGTGGAGCGCTACGTGAAGGACCAGATCCGCCGGCCCCGTGCCGACCTCGCCCGGCGCCTGGAGGACGCGGTCCGTGCCCGCTGGCAGCCTCGCATCCGCGCCCAGGCCCGGAAGCAGGCGGCCACCAGTACCGGCCTGGTCGTCGACACCCGGGCCCGGTTCGGCTTCACCGCCGCACCCGGCACCACCGACGACGCCCGGATCCGCCACCTCACCCTCGCCCTGCCCCCGCACCACGCGGCCCGCCTCTTCGACGCCCAGGATCGCGGTGCCGGCGAACGGCAGCTGCGTGACCTGGCGGCGGAAGCGCTCGGCGAGGTCTACTTCCGCGACGGCGGCCGGCGTGCCGCCGGCCTGGAGGTGCAGTTCACGGACGTCGAGCACGTGGAGTTCGAGCTGTAGCCACATCGGATCGCACGAGCGGGCCTGTACGACAGCCACGTCGTCACTGGCGATGCAAGAAGCGACACCCGCACCGCCTTCTGACGGAAGGAATCAATCCATGCCTGCATCTGCCCGCCCATGGCGCGTGGCTGACCCAGTGCCTGACCGGGGAGCGCGCCGCGTACCTGGGCATGGCGGCTGACGTGCGGCAGGCGCTGAGCAAGGCGTGGGAGACGATCCAGGAGAGCCGGTTCGCCCAGAGCCTCGGTGCGGCCGGCCAGCCGGTGCCCGACCGCGCGGACAGGGCCGCCGAACGGTTCGTGGAGTTGCGCTCCACCGCCGCCCGGTACGGCCACAGCCTGGACAAGCGGGACCGCGACGACGTCGGCCGCGCGATCCGCAGGGCCGGGGAGTTCCGGGCGTACGCCGTCGGCCACCGCGCCCAGGCCGCCGACGCCCGCGCCGAGAAGGCCCTACGCGCCACGATCGCCCAGCAGTTCCCGCAACTGCACGACCGGGAGATGACGGGACGCCGCGCCGTCCAGCAGGAACAGGCAAGGCAGGCCGCTTAGAGGTCATCTCATTTGGCTCTGTAGGCTCTTGGTCGTGACAGGGATCGTTGAGCGGCTGGTGCCGGACGAGTTGTGGGAACTGTTCCAGCGGGTGGTGCCGGAGGCACCGACGCGGCCCCAGGGCGGCGGCCGACGCCAGCACGGCGACCGCGAGGTGCTGGCCGCGATCGTGTTCGTCGCGACCTCCGGCTGCACCTGGCAGCAGTTGCCGGCGGCGTCGTTCGGGCCCTCTGGCGCGACGGCGCACCGCCGGTTCACCGAGTGGACCAAGGCCCGGGTGTGGGCCAAGCTGCACCGGCTGGTGCTGGACGAACTCGGCGCCCGTGGCGAGCTGGACTGGTCGCGGTGCGCGATCGACTCGGTGAACATGCGGGCTTTGAAAAGGGGGAGCTGACAGGTCCGAATCCTGTGGATCGGGGCAAGTACGGGTCGAAGATCCATTTGCTCACGGAGCGGACGGGTCTGCCCCTGTCCGTCGGCATCTCCGGTGCCAACGTCCACGACAGCCAGGCCCTGATCCCGCTGGTGCAGGGCATCCCGCCCATCCGATCTCGCCGGGGACCCCGCCGGCGCAGGCCCGGCAAGCTGCACGCCGACAAGGGCTACGACTACCGCCACCTGCGGAAATGGCTGTCCCGGCGGGGCATCCGGCACCGCATCGCCCGCAAGGGCGTCGAGACCTCGCAGCGGCTCGGCCGGCACCGGTGGACGATCGAACGCACCATGGCCTGGCTCGCCGGCTGCCGCCGTCTGCACCGCCGGTACGAGCGTAAGGCCGAGCACTTCCTGGCCTTCACCAGCATCGCCTGCACCCTCATCTGCTACCGCCGACTCGCCAAATGAGATGACTTCTTAGCACCAGCAGGCCGCCGTCGCGCACCCGCAGCTGACGCAGTCCAGGGGCAGAGCAGGAAGTAGCCCACGGCGCTGTCCGGGACTCACCGGGGTCGAGTAGGAACGACGCAGAGACTGCAGTTTGGCGTCACATTATGTGACACCTGGGCTGAGCTGACGGGGCGGAATCGGGAGGCGAAAGCCCAGAGCGGACCGCATTGGATTGACGTTCCGAAATACCTTGGTTTGCGCGACTCCCGCCAATGGGCCGGAGTGAGGGGGCGCAATCGACCGATTCCGCCCCCCATGTTGAAAGGACCCCTTCGTCGGAGCGGCCCGGTGGGGCTGCCTCCTCCGTGCAGGCAGCCCCACCGGAACATTCAGCGCAACCGGCGGCGCCCCTGCCGGGAACCATGCCGCCTGGCGCGCCAAGCGCTCCATGCCCAGCCCGCCAGGGCGACGGCGGCAACACCCCCAGCCACGGCCAGCACCCAAGACCAGCCGACCAGAAAGCCCGCTGCGAGCACACAACCGAGCAGTAGCAGAGCCGCCAGCCAGCCGCAACCGGAACCGGAAGCGTGGTACGTGACGCCCATGTCCCGGCCCGCCTGATAGACGCTGCCACCGCTGCTGGCGGTGGCGACGAAGTGAACCCGCGCGTTGAGAGCGTGGACACGGGCGGTGGCCGGGCAGCAGCCGAGCTGCTCGGCGATCTCGTTGAAGCCCCACTCCTCGATGTAGCGCAGGTAGGCAACTTCCTGACGGCGCTGCTGTGGCATCAGCTGGATGATTTCGACGATCTCCCGGGCAGCGACGAGGTCCTCGGTGCTGGCAGACGGAGCGATGGTGCTCCAGCCGACGGCCCCCTGCTCGGTGTGGCCCGCCGGATCCCCGTCGGCCCGCAGGGCGGCTGTGGAGATGCAGCGGGCGAGGCGGCGCCGGGCGACGGTGTAGAGCCAGGCACGGGGAACCCTGATGCTGTCCCAGACACGCAGGGCCTGCTCGAAGGTGTCCTGGACGAGCGCCTCGACGTCAACGTCCTGCTCGGACAGCCCCCAAGCCGTGGCCCGCTGACGGACCGACAGAACCAGCGGACGGTAGTACAGCTCGTAGGCCGTTTCGAACGGCATCGTGGCCGTGGCGCCGCACTCGGCGCAGCAATTCTCCTCGGTCACTGCGCGCCGCCGGCGGGCTTGTCGTCCTGGCCGCGCGCGGCGGCCTGAGCCCGGGCCAGCTCGGCGCGGGCGCGCAGCAGCAGGCTCTGGGCGAGAGTGTCGGCGACCTTCAGCACCGCAGGCGCGGTGCCGAGCAGCATCAGGGTCACGGGGTCCATCATGGCGGCGTACCTTCCAGCGCGTCCCGCCCTCGGCGGATCCCGGGCGGGACACCTTGGCGGCTACCAGTTGGTGGCGAGTGCGCGCCCCGGCGTTTACCACCCAATCCAAGATTTTTTCGAGAGCCGGACCCCTCCGGCTGCAGGCCGCGCGGTGCGCGGAATCGGGCCGGTCAGTCCTCGGGACCCTCGTCGTGGTCAGCCTCCGCCGAGTCGCGCAGGGGCCGAAGCGCCCCGCCAGCCGGGCCGGAGCCACGGAAGCTGTAGCGGCCCAGGACGTTCAGGTTGGCGTGCTTGAGCGGGAAGAGCCGGGCCGCAGCTCCCGGTCATCCGAGGTCGGTCGCGGCCGTCGGTTCACTGTAATGAGGAGGAAGACAGGGACTCGCGGCCCTGTGGTTGCGGCGCTTGCGGCGTCAGGGCGCGGGCGGCCGTTTTCGCCCCCTCGTTGCGCTATGAAACCGGGGACAGCCATGTGGAGGGGAAGTGGACCGTTGGAGGAACAGGCATACCGACAGTAGAGAGAAGCCATTCGGGAGCTGGACCTGACGCGTGCCTGAAGTCCACCGTGGCCCCGGAGAAGGACGCGCCGCCTGTCGGGCCGTCGAAGTGCACAATGCCGGCGGAGAACGTCGCGCCGCCTGTCGGACCGTGGAAGTCCACGTAGCCGTCGGAGAACGTTGCGCCGCCGAAGTACACCGTCCCGCCAGAGAACGTTGCGCCGCCGAAGTTCACATAGCTGCCGGAAAAAGCCGCTCGGTCGAAGCGCACATTCGTGCCGGAGAACACCACGTCCTCGAAGTACACCGAGCCGCCGGAGAACGTTGCTTCCTGGAAGGACACTGAGCCGCCGGAGAACGTCGCCTCGCCAAAGTGCACAACGCCGCCAGAGAACTCGCACGGGTGTGTCAATTTAACGGCCCTGTCTCACTTTCGGTGGTGACGGAGAGTCGTGAGGGTCGTTGACATTCGCGTGAAGAATGTCAACGAGCTTGTGCAGATGGTGTTTTCG
>NZ_JBFAKH010000194.1:0-4940 GCF_040655635.1 Streptomyces sp. NPDC050388 | reverse complement strand
AGCCGACAGATCAATGCCAAGGCACACGGCCAGTCACGTTGCGAGTCAAGCCACCGCCCGGAGCGGCACCCGATCATCCTCACAGTCACGTTGGCGAATGGCGTGGGAGGATCTTCGAGTTGATCATGGTGGAGGGGGATCGTCGTGGGGAGCGCGGCGCCGTCGTACCAGGGGCACCGGTACCCGGTCGAGGTGATCTCCCACTGCGTGGGGCGGTACTTCCGCTGCCCGCTGTCGTTCCGGGAGATCGAGGAGCTGATGCTCGAGCGCGGCGTGCTCGTCTTCCACGAGACGGTGCGCCGCTGGTGTGCGCAGTTCGGGCAGGTCTACGCCCACGGCCTGCTCCGAAGGCGGCCCCGGCCCGGGGGCGCATGGCACCTGGATGAGGTCTTCATCAAGATCAACGGCGAGCGGAAGTACCTGTGGCGGGACGTGGACCAGGATGGCAACGTGCTGGACATCCTCGTGCAAAACCGCCGGGACAAGGCCGCGGCCCAGCGCTTCTTCCGCCGCCTGCTGAAGAGGACCGGTGCGGTGCCACGGTTGATCCTCACGGACAGGCTGCGCTCCTACGGGGCGGCCCACCGCGAGGTCATGCCCTCCGTCGAGCACCGCTCGCACAAAGGCCTGAACAACCGGGCCGAGAACAGCCACCAGCCCACCCGGCAGCGCGAACGCGCCATGAAGGGCTTTTGCTCCACCGGTGGAGCGCAGCGGTTTCTGGCCGCGTTCAGCGGCATCTCACCCCACTTCCGGCCCCGCCACCTGATGGCCGCACCCGACTACCGAACCGAGATGGCCCTCCGCTTCGCCATCTGGGAGCAGGTCACCGGCGCCGCCGGCCGGCCCACCACGGCCTGAGCACAGGCCCCGAACCGGGCCCCACCACGCTCCGACACGCCGTCAGACAACCACATACCCAACAACGTGATGCGATGAAGGAGCGGGCCTCCCGCTCCGGCCGGGTGCGGACGATGCTCGGTCCAGGAGAAGTAGCCACCGTCCACAGGCAGGAGGCCCCTGATGGACCAGGAAACAGCCTACGACGGACCGCAGATCGTGGGCATGGACCTGCACCGCAGCCGCTCGGTGCTGCTGCGGATGACGCCGGAGGGCACGCGGCTGGGCCGGGTACGCATCGATAACAGCCCGACCGGCCTGAAGGCCGAGATCGCCAAGGCCGGACCGCACCCGAGGGTGGTACTGGAAGCCACCCACGGCCGGTACTGGGCCGCCGACACGCTCCAGGAAGCCGGAGCCGAGGTGCACCTCGCCCACCCCCTGGGGGTGAAGCTGTTCAGCCACCGCAGGGTCAAGACCGACGAGAGGGACGCCGCCGACCTGGCGGACCTGCTGCGCATGGGGCGCCTGCCGCAGGCGTGGATCGCCCCACCACAGGTGCGCCGGCTGCGGGAACTGGTGCGCTACCGGCACAAGCCGGTCGGCATGCGCACCTCGGCCAAGGACCAGATCCACGCGGTGCTGGGCAAGGCCGGCCCGCACGTGCCGGTGTCCGACCTGTTCGGCCGCGCGGGCGGGGCCCGGCCGGCCACCGTCCCGCTGCACGGCGCCTACGCCACCCGCACCGCCTCGCTGCTCCGGCCGGTCGCCTCCCTCGATGCCGAGATCGCCGACCTCGACCAGCGCACGGCCCAGGCCCTGGCCGGCCATCCCGGCTACGCGGCGGTGCAGACGATCCCCGGCATCGGCCCGGTCTTCGCCGCCGTGATGGCCGCCGAGATCGGCGACGTCGCCCGCTTCCCGGGCCCCGCCCGGCTGTGTTCCTGGGCCGGGCTGACCCCGCGGCACCGCGCCTCGGACACCAAGGTCCACCGCGGGCCGATCACCAAGCAGGGCTCGTCGCTGCCGCGCCGGGCCTGCGTCGAGGCGGTGCGGCGATGCTCCGCCGACACCCCGGTGCGGCGGCTGAGGGACCGCATCATTCAACGCCGCGGCACCCCGGCCCGCAACGTCGCCAAGGCCGCCGCGGCCCGCAAGCTGCTCACCCTGGTCTACTACGCGCTGCGCGACGGCGAGGTCCGCTGCCTGGCGAAGACGAGTCCGGCGTGAGCAGGCCGGAACCCGGCCGGCGCGCGATCGCGCACTGTCTGGCCCCCGCCTCGGCGGCGCGGCCGTTAACGTGATTGATCCCGCTTGCCGGAGCGGACCGCCCCATGCAGAGGGCCTGTTCGGGCCGCACGGGCAGAACAGGGCCCCGCGAAGGGATGACCGGCAGCCGAGCCTGCCCACACCACGACCACACCCTTGGGGCGAGACACCACAACTCCACACCCCCGGTCCCGGCGCGACCAGTCTGCGCCGACCAGGTGCGGCCTCAAGGCCGTTCGTCCTCGGCTCCGCCTGCGGGCGCTCCGCCTTGACCCCGCACCCTGGGCTCGGCGCTGCCCGCAAGCGCCCGGAAACCGGAGAAAAAGGACGAGGAGACCCTCTTGTCCACCCTCGCTCCTTCAGGGATGGCAGTGCCCTCGGTCCGGGCCGCCGGACGGGCGCGAACGGCGGTCAGTCGTCGCCGGGAGGGGCTGCCGTCCCGGTCTGCTTGCCGTACTGGCGGCACTCACCGGTGAAGACGGCGGCGAGTTCGGCGGCGAGGACCGGTGCGACGAGCTCGGACACCGCCACCCCGCTTGCGCCGGCGGGCTCGCGGTAGACCTGCATCGCGAGTCCTTCCATCACGGCGGTGAGGCGTACGGCTGCGGGCCACGGGTCGAGGTCCGCCTCGACCTCGCCGCACTCCTTGCCGTTGTGGACCGCGCGCATGACCTCCTTGCGCAACTGCCGGGCGGCCTCGGCGTCGACCTCGGCCAGGGCGGGAGCGTCCAGGCCGCGGCCCGCGAACGCCCGGCTGACCCGGAACTCGGTGCGGCGCACCTCGTCCAGGGGGATGTATTCGAGCATCGCCTCGGCCAGAACTCCCGAGATGGGCTGCCGGTGCTCGGCCCCGGCCCGGATCCGCGCCTCCACCCGTTCCCGGATGCGCGCGCTGACCTCGTGGAACGCGTGCAGCAACATCTCGTCCTTGGTGCGGAAGTAGTGCTGCACCAGCCCGACCGACATTCCTGCCACAGCTGCCGTACGGGCGACGGTGACGGTGTCGAGCCCGTGCTGCGAGATGAGTTCACAGACGGCGTCGGCGATCTGACGTCGGCGTTCTTCATGGTCGGCGATCCTCGGCACTTGATAACCGTACCAGCGTACGGTTATAACCGTATCGACATACGGTTATCCCACTCGAGGAACGATGAAGAACTCCATGCGGATCCCTCTACGGCACGCCGCCGCCAGCGCGGTGGCCCTCCTGCTGGCCCTGCTCCTGTGCGGCCTGACGACCCCCGCAGTAGCGGCCCCCGCACCGGCGTCCGGCCGCTACGCCGCACTCGACGCGTACATCCACGAGCGCATGAAGGCCACCCACTCCCCCGGCCTGTCCTACGCCGTGGTCGGCCCCAACGGCCCGATCCACCAGCGCTCCTGGGGATACGACGGGAACGGTGAACCCGTCACGGCACAAACCCCATTCCTATGGGGGTCGGTCGCGAAACCGATCGCCGCAAGCGGTGTGATGGCCCTGGTCCAGGACGGACGGCTGCGACTCGAGGACCGGGTCGTCGCCCACCTGCCGCACTTCCGGTTCGGCGGCGCCGACCACGCGTCCCGAGTCACGGTCCGCCACCTGCTCTACCAGACCGCAGGCATACCGGAGTCGGCCACGTTCCAGATCACCGACTGTCTCGGCGCCGGCTGCCCCCGCCCGGCGGAACGCATCGGCGCCCTGGACGACATACAACCGCTCGGCGCTCCCGGCACCACATACGCCTACAGCAGCGCCAACTACCTCATCCTGTCCGCCGTGGCCGAGTCCATCACCGGGATTCCCTTCGCCGAACACCTCAAGGAAGCGGTCTTCGAACCTGCCGGCATGGACGGCGCCATCGCCGACCGGACAACGGCGCGCGAGCGCGACCTGCCCCCGGGACACCAGCTCATGTGGGGCGTGCCGACGGCGACCGCGGAGGAAGTGGACGATCACGGCGCAGGCTACGGATACGTCGGCGGCGACCTTGAAGACCTGGCGGCCTTCGCCTCATTCCAACTTCGATCGGGGCGGACCGCGGACGGCGACACGGTACTCACCCCTGAATCCGTCCACCTGATGCGCGAGGAGGGCACGCTCGGACCCGAGGGAGCCACGACCGGCTACGGACTGGGCTGGCGAGTCGGCGGTCTGCCCGCACCGCTCGACGACGCCGTCTGGCACACGGGCGCCACCCCCGGCTACTCGGCCATGCTTTTCCTGCTGCCCAAACAGAACACCGCCGTGGTCGTCCAGCAGAACCTGCACGGACTCCTCCACGACGAGGCGGTCATGGAGGTCGGCTTCGGCGCCGCCCGCATCCTCGCGGACGGCGAGGCACCCGACGACCAGCCGTCCTCGTCGGCCTACCACACAACCATCTGGGGCATCACCCTGCTGGCGGCGGCACTGCTGCTGACGACCGTACGTTCCGCCCTGCTCCTGCGCCGCCCGGCCGCGCCCACCTCCGTGCTGCGCCGCACCGTCCTGACCGCGCTGTGGTGCCTGGCGGGCGCATTGCCGTGGATCGCCCTGTGGCAGGCCTCCGCCCAGATGCCCGTGGACCGGCTGATGACCTGGCTGCCCGATGCCTTCATCACCGTCTGTGTCGCGGCGGTCGCCGGCACCACCACCGCCGTTCTCCGCCTCGTTCTCGCCCTCCGCTCCACCCGGGCTCGAGCCTCCCGACCGGAGCGTGGTCACATGGCAGCCCACTGACATGCGTCTCCGTCCACCCCGGCCGCACCCAGAGTGTGCCCGCCCGGACAGTTGCCGGGCGGGCGCTCCCTGAGGTTCCCTCTTCGTTGTCGACCTGGCCGCGCCGGACACGCTCGTTGGCGTCCGCGAT
>NZ_JBFAKH010000193.1:0-5064 GCF_040655635.1 Streptomyces sp. NPDC050388 | reverse complement strand
CTGGTACGACGGCGGCGCGCTGTCCACGGACGGTCCCCCTCCACCATGACCAACCCGAAGATCATCCCACCCGGTCAGCCAACGTGACAGTGCCGCGACCGGTGTCTTTCCGCTGGCACCACGGGATCATGGAGCGGTGTTCCGTGAGGCTCAGAGCCAGGTCTCGGCGAGCAGCTGCAGTGAGCGGTCTCGTACGGCTGGGTCGTACGCGTAGGTGACGGTGATGAGTTCATCGGCGCCGGTGCGCTCCACGAATCCCTGCAGCTGGGCCTTCACCGTCTGCGGGGCACCCACGGCTTTGATCCGCAGCATGGATTGGTCTGGTCGGCCCTGCCCTGCGAGCGTCTCCGGGGCCACCGGCGGCTGCATCTTGCGGGACTGACCGCGCATGACGTCGCGGAACATCTGCTCGACCACCGTAAATTCGCGCTTCGCCTCCTCGTCGGTGCCGGCCACCATGACGTTGATGCCGGCCATCACGTAAGGTTTTTCGATCTGAGCGGTGAGTGCTTCGGCATTGAATGCCTCCCTGTACACCTGGATCGCCTGATCGATCTGGTCGGGCGCGAAATGCGAGGCCAAGGAAAACGGCAGACCCAGCTGGCCCGCGATGGAGGCGCCATTGACGGTGGATCCGAGAACCCAGATGGGCACCTCGGTCCCGGCGGACACGGAAGACACAATCTTCACGCTGTGCGCGGTGCCCGTCTTACTGAACCACCCCTGAAGGTCGTAAATGCTCTGGGCGAAGGCTTGGGGCTCAGCTGAGGAGCGGTTCAGTGCCTGGGCGGTCATCATGTCTGTTCCCGGAGCCCGTCCCAAGCCCAAGTCGATCCGATCCCCATGCATGTTGGCCAAGGTTCCGTACTGCTCGGCCACCATGAGCGGAGCGTGGTTAGGAAGCATCACCCCGCCGGAGCCTAGACGGATCCGCTCGGTGACCGAGGCGGCCCGGGAGATCAGCAGCGCGGTGGCGCTGGCAGCGAGATTCGGGGTGTTGTGGTGCTCGGCGAACCAGATCCGACGATAGCCCAGTTGATCGGCGAGGCGGGCCGATCCCATCGAGGCGGCGATGGCTTCTTGGGCGGTGGAGCCCTCGGAGATGGAGACCAGATCGAGAATGTTCAAAGGCACAGACACTGTCGGATTTTCCTTATGTTCGCAGCACCAAGTGCAGGGGTAACAGCCACAGGCTGCAGCTCTATTCCAGTCGTCAGGCCCCGACATGGTCCAAGCGGGCGCTGTCACGTTGGCTGACAGGATGGGAGGATCCTCGGGCTGGTCACGGTGGAGGGGGTCGTCCGTGGACAGCGCGCCGCCGTCGTACCAGGGGCACCGGTACCCGGTGGAGATCATCGCGCACTGCGTGGGGTTGTACTTCCGCTGCCCGCTGTCGTTCCGCGAAGTCGAGGAGCTGATACTCGAGCGCGGCGTGCTCGTCTCCCACGAGACCGTCCGGCGCTGGTGCGCCACGTTCGGGCAGGCCTACGCCAGCGCGCTGCGCCGCCAGCGTGCGCGGCTGGGCGACAGGTGGCACCTGGACGAGGTCTTCATCAAGATCAACAGGGAACGGAAGTACCTGTGGCGGGCCGTCGACGCCGACGGCAACGTGCTCGACATCCTGGTCCAGTCCCGCCGGGACGAGGCCGCGGACAGGCGCTTCTTCCGTCGGCCCCTCAAAGGAATCGGGGCCGTGCCGCGGGTGATCATCACGGACAAGCTCCGCTCCTACGGCGCGGCCCACCTCAGGGTGATGCCTTCGGCCGGGCACCGCTCCCATAAGGGCCTGGACCACCGGGCCGAGAACAGCCACCGGCCCACCCGGCAGCGCGAACGCGCCATGAAAGGCTTCCGCCCCCACCGCCACCTGATGACCGCACCCGGCCACCGCGCCGAGATGACCGTCCGCTTCACTATCTGGGACCAGATCACCGGCAGCACCGGCCTGCCCACCGCGGCCTGACCCAGACCCTCGCCCGAGGCCGGCCCGCACCCCGACACATCATCAGGCACTCACATACTCAACAACGTGACAGCGCCACTGGCCGCATAGATCGTCTCCACGCTGCGAGGGGATTGACAGCCGAGACCTACCCGAGAAGTACGCCCAGTTCAACCGGGACCATGCCCGGCTGCGGGCACCGGGAGAACGCGCCTTCGCCCGTCTCAAGCAAGGGCGGATCCTCCGCAAAGCCCGCTGCAGCACCAACCGAATCGGCCGCACGGTCGCCGCGGTTCACGCCATTGAGATCGCCCGGCGCTCAGGATGAGAAGCGTTCAGTGAGCAATCGCCGGACTTTTGAGGGACTTGTGGCCGGACGGCAGGGCTTCGGCATGGTCGGTTGATTCCCGGTTGCTGACGTCTCGTCGTGTTGGGTGGAGCCCGACGCAGAACAGGCACGGACGTCCGTGATCATGGAGTTCTCTACGCTCTGTAACCTTGGACTGCCCGTGCCTGCCGAAGCGACGTAGCCGTACAGGGCGTCCACGCAGAGAGTAGTGGGGAATGAGTGTGGTGGAGAGCTGGTCTCGCGTGATGAGTCTTCTTCGGGAGCACGCCCCGGCCGATCATGCGGATCTGCCCGGGCCGGCCACGGAACAGATGCTTGCGGCCGCCGAGGAACGGATGGGCATCCAGCTTCATCGGGAACTGCGGGCGTGGCTGTTGCAGAACAACCTTGATCTTCCTGAGGAAGATGTGGACGACGACGTGGCGTGTTGCGGTTTCGCAGGGTTTCCGGACGAGGGAAGTTTCTTTCTGGGCATCCGGGCGATGGAGAAGCTCTACGCCAACCACTACATGACCGGTGGGGTCAACCCTCCGGATCAGCCGGACAATCCGTTCTGGCGCAATGAGTGGATCCCGTTCCTGTCGGACCAGGACGGCTGGATGGGAAAGTTCATCGACGTGCAGGACGGCCGTATCGGCAGGTGGTTCGTGGGGGAGATCACGACCACGGGCGAGTACGCGTCACTGGCTCACTATTTCGACTCCGTGGCAGAAATGCTGACGAAAACCGCCGATGGAAGCCATCCGACCTGCTCGGTCACCGAAGGACGACTCGTCTGGTCGTGAAACCAAAGCGCCCCCCGGTTGTTCCGGGGGCAGAGCTTCGGCGTTGTCCGGCCTCGTCCGTTTTGATCATGTGAGGCCGAGGAGGGCGAGGGTCCGGGTTTGGTCCCGGGCTGCTCGTCGGAGTCCGGCGGCGATGTTCCGGACGCCGGCCAGGCGAAGGGCTCCGATCGCAAGGTTCCTGCAGGTGGCCATTGCTCTGGGTGCGTTCCCGGCCCGCACCTGGGAGGCGTCCTCGGCGAACGTGACGTCCCTGACGTGGTGCAGGGCCTCGACGGTCCGGTGCCCTCGGATCAGTCGGGCGAGCTGAGTCGGGCCGGCCTGTTCGCGGTAAGGCTGGTGACCGCGTAGACGGTCTTGGGGCTGATCTTCCCGGTCTTGCGGTGGACGCGGCGGCGAACGATCTGGACGGCCTGGCGGGCGCCGGGGAAGAGCAGGTTGTTGACCATGCAGACCTTCAGTCTGGGGGTCGGCCCCTCCGGGGAGGATCTCGTGGCGGTCGTGACCGGTCACGCGGGTCCTGTCCTGCAGCGGAATCTGTTTCCAGGGAAGGGACTTGAGCTGTTTGCGGAGCTTCTTGGTGTTGCGCTTCACGATCACGATGCAGTGGGCCCGCCGGTTGAGGAGATAGACGGCGTGGTCGTGCTGGGTGTGCATCGCGTCGCTGGTGACGACCGTGCCGGCCAAGTTCTCGAGGGTGTCGAGCAACGGATGGAAGCAAGCGATCTCGTTGGTCTTCGTCGCTGGTCTGCCGGTCCGCGAGCCAGGCTCCGACCGCATGGTCCAGGGCGTCCGTGTCGACTCTGGCCAGCAGTCGCCGGATCGTGGATTCCGCGGGCCAGGACCGTTTCGGGTACAGCGGATCTACGACGGTGCCGAGCCGTTCGAGCAGGGCCGACGGCGCGTCGGCCACCCATTCACCCACCGCCAGCAGGGATCGCGCTCCGGCGAGGACCGCGCAGGCCGTCAGCGCGAGGACCGTCACGAGAGGGTGCCGCACTCCCCGCGGATCCCGCGGGTCCGGGACCTGCGCAAGGCGTTCCAGTAACCCCGGAACCTCGCGCCCGGACACTTCAGGATGAGGTCTGAGCTGGTCAAAGACAGGGGAGACCAGAGATGATGCGTCGGCAGGCACGGTCATTCCAAGGTTACAGAGCGTAGAGAGCTCCATGATCACGGACGTCCGTGCCTGTTCTGCGTCGGGCTCCACCCAACACGACGGGACGTCAGCAACCGGGCATCGACCGACTATGCCGAAGCCCTGAGGTGCCGGCCGACGCCGCGTTGCCGCTCTCGCCTGCAGCGATGACTTTCCGAGCCCCACCGGGCGATGGAGGTGATCGAACTGCTCGCCGCGCGGGCCCACGGCTGGATCGGGCGCTGAAGAAAGTCACCCGAAAGGGCGGCCACGTCGTCCTGCTCGACTGCACTCTGATCCGCGCCCGGCGCCGCACCGGAACGGACGAGCGCCGCAACTACTCGGGTAAGCGCAAGTGCCACGGCCTGCTCTTCCTCGCGCTCACCGACGACAAGGGCCGGCTGCTGTGGCTGTCCGCGGCCAGCCCGGGGCGCTCCTCGGAGGTCACCACCGCCCGCTGCAACAAGCTCGTCGAGCGCTTGCGCGCCCACGAGCTGGGCGCCATCGGCGACCTCGGCTTCACCGGCCTGGACGACGATGTGGACAACCCGGTGGTCATCACTGACTACAAGGCCTCCCGCACCAAGCCGCTCACGTCGGCGAAGAAGCAGGTCAGCAAGCTGATCGCGTCCGTCCGCGGGGTCTGCGAGCACGCCTTCGCGAACCTGGAGAACTGACGTGCCCTCACCAAGCTCCGCTTGTCGGCCCGTTACGCGACCACGTTGCTGCGGGCGCTGCTCGTGTTGACCAACACCGAAGCAATGCCGGAAAGTTATGTGAAGTTGCCGTTTGTCAAGCACCTGACGGCGGCGGTGTGTCGAGGCGGTGGGCCGGGAGAACGGGACGGGCCCTC
>NZ_JBFAKH010000192.1:0-5073 GCF_040655635.1 Streptomyces sp. NPDC050388 | reverse complement strand
CTACCTGACCCCGCTGGAGATCCGGCAGCGGCACGAGCAAGGACACGCCCTCGCGGCGTAAGCATCGAGTGTCCAACGTCACGGGGAAAGTCCACCCCTCAACTTCGCCGAAGCCTTGGTTCCGGAGCTGGGGGCTCGTCGTGGCCGGTGTCCGAGCGTGGTGCCATCCGACCTGGAGCTGGTGTCCAGCGCGTGGCTTGTCGGTTCGCCCTCTGCCCCGCACGGGGTAGAAATCCTCTGGTGCGAAGTTCGCGATAATTCAAGGCTTCCTGCGTGGACGGACGGGAGCTTCCCCTGAAAGGGTGGTCTCAAAAGCAGGGTGCCGGTGTGTTTTTCAGGAGCGTTGGCGTTTTTCGGCTGAAGCCGATCACTTTTAACGCCCTTATGTCGATCTGGGACTATCCATTGGGCATGAAGTGCCCGCCGAGGACGACTGGTTCGGGGATCGCAGGGAGTTCCCAATTCCGTTTTCAAAATTTTCAGCTCGTGCTGTTGTCCGCGTGGCGGGACTAGCGTACGAACGGCACGGAAAAGGACCCCGAGTTGGCTGGCGCTCGCGTCGGGGCCCTTCTCCTCGCGCTTCGTCATCCAAACGCACCAGGGAGGTACGAGAGTTGATTCAGCACGTTCGCCGGGGGCTGGCACGCCTTGTTCCGGCGACGCCCGAAGGTAGCATTCCGCTGCCGACGCTGTTCCAAACGGCCGTTGCCAGCGTCTTTTTGCTTAACTTCCGGTTCGGCTCGGCGCTGACCGCTGCGGTCATGGCCGTAGCGGTCATCTGGCCGGGGGCTCTGGCGCCGGAAGTCCAGATGATGATGACGGCAACGGCGTGGGCGGACCGCAGTGCCGTCTCCTTCGTAAAAATCCGCTACGCCGGCTGACGCGCCGGATAGGCCCGCGCAGCTCGTGCCCTCACCGCAATGTCCCGCAGCCGGGGCGGACCTAGGGCACGAGCTGCCTGCTCGTGGACACCGAGCGGACATGCGCTCACCTCTTCCCGGCAGTTGTAACAGCTGTGCTGCCTACGCCCGCGCCCGACCGTGCCGTCGTGCGGGGCCGGCATCGCCTTCTTTCAAACCCTGTGGGGTGGACACCATGCTCAAGCGCCACGGCCCCGGCGGGTCGCGCGCGACCTGCGAACTAGCGAGCCTCGATCCCGTGCTGGCCGACCCTCCATTGGTGGAGCCCGTGAGCTCTCCTCTCGCCTATGCGGCCTTCTGTCACAACCACTGGTCGGTCTACTGGCGTTTCGGCAGTGCCATCGCCGGATCGCCGCATCAGGGCGGTGAACTCGCCCGCGCCGCCCTGCGCGAGGTCGCCGACCGCTGGCCGGCGGTACTGGGCAGCGCGTCCCCCTCCGCTGCCGCCTGGGACCTGCTGTCGCAGGAGTGCGCGGCCCGGCGAACGGAGTCGGCGGCCCGACTGCACCGCATGCTCGATCGCCGTGAGGCCGATGCGCTCGTCCTGCGCCACAAGCTGGGACTGACGCCCCGGCAGGCCGGTCACGCCATGGGGCTGTCGGAAGCGGACTTCGAGCTGCTGCACAGCCGGGCCGTGCGGAACCTCGGCATGTGAATATGACACCGTCGAATGCCAGCCGGTGTGCGCCGGTGCATCAAGGGCGATAAAATGCGGCTGATTTGATTCGAAGGCGCGTCGCCCGTTGGTGGCTGCGGGTAGCAAACGTGAGAACAACTCTCCTAACATGGACCCCTACCGTCGATGGCCCGCGCCGCCGCAGGTGAGCGCGGGGTTGCGAGCGTGGGGAGCGGCTCATCGTTAATACCGGCAAACCCAGCGTGGCCAGAATGTACGATCACTTCCTCGGCGGCACGGACAATTACGCCGTAGACCGGGAGGCGTGCGAAGAATTGATGCGCCTTGCCCCCGGTGCGCGCGAGTTAGCGCTGGTGAACAGGGCCTTCCTTATCCGTGCTGTCAGATATCTCGCCCGCGAGCACGGCGTGCGCCGGTTCCTGGACCACGGCTCGGGCTTGCCGACCCGGCCGAACGTGCACCAGGTCGCGCAGGAGGTCGACCCGGCCAGTGAGGTCGTCTACATCGACAACGATCCCATCGTCCTCGGCCACGGCCGCATGATGCTTGCCGAGGACCCGGACACGACGGCCGTCCTCGGCGCCGACATGCGCGACACCGAAGCCATCTTCAAGAGCGAGGAGGTCGGACGCCTGCTACGTGACGACCAGCCGGTGGCGGCCCTGTTCGTGAGCGTTCTGCATTGCATCCCTGATGATGACGATCCGTGGGCGCTGGTCGACAGGGTCGCAGGTCTGCTGCCGCCCGGCAGCTACATGGTGATCTCGCAGCTGGCGAGCGACGACCCCGAACTGCGCGAGAACCTGACGCAGTTCATGAGGAAGGCCACCGGCGGGCAGTGGGGCCGCGTACGTACGACAGAGGAGGTCGAGAGGTTCTTCGAGCGCCTGGAGGTACTGGAGGCCCCAGGGCCGGTCGAGGTATCACGCTGGCTGCCGGACAGTGACCTCGCTCCTCGCCAGACCAGCACGGAGTGGATCACGTACGGCGCCGTAGCCCGTATCAAATGACTACTCGGAGGAACCGGCGGACAACTCGTCGATGCACTCCTGCAGACAGTCGAGCGTCTCCCGCTTCGAGAGCGCTTTGGCCCACCAGTCATCGATCGACGCCTGGTAGACCTCTACCTCACTCGGTTCCGCGAGGAAGGTGCCGCCGCGGTTCATGTCTTCCAGATAGATCGTCCGGCCGGTGGCGCTGTCGTGCGGCTTGAACAGCGTCATCGCCGGATGGACCGGCGTGTTGGACAGCGTGGCGGACTCCGGCAGGATGCGGAGGTGCACGTTGGGCTTGTTCTCGGCGAAGCTGTACAGCTGACGCAACTGCTCTCGCATCACGGTCCTGCCGCCCCGCAGCTTCCTCACGGCCTGTTCGGCAATCAGTGCCTCGAATAGGGGTGCCTCGGGCTGATCGAGCAGGTGCTGGCGCCGTAGGCGCATCTCCAGCCGCCGCTCGATGGTCGCAAGGTTCTTCTCCCGCGTCTTCGGGTCGGGATAGGCGCCGTAGAAGTTCTCCATGACCGCCCGCGCGTAGCCGGCGGTCTGGAGCATGCCGGGAACGAGGATCTGCTGATAGGTCCTGATCATCTTGGAGTGGGCCTCAAGGGCGAACAGACCGTTCAGGATGTCGCCAGCGACGTCGGAGTAGTACGACCACCACTGCTGACCGCGGGATTGCTTCATCAGCGTCTCCACTTCCTGGAGGATCTCGGGAGGAGTCCGGTAGAAGCGGAGGAGCGCGTAGATACGCTCCTCCTTGAGTCTGTGGGTGGCCTTCTCGCAGCGCTGGAGCGTCGGGACGGACCCGATACCCGGGATCTTGCGGGCGACCACCTGTTCCAGGGTGAGCTTGTTCTGGAGACGCAGATGCCGCAGCAGAGCCCCGACGAGCTGTGCTGCGGCGATCGGCGTTGCAGGGGGCGCCTGCCCCTCCCGGCCTACCAGGGCCAGAACCTGAGTGGACATCTGAACTCCTCGCGATGAACGACGGTCTCCCGCCGCGCGCCTAGGGGAACAGCCTGCCGCCTCGGGGGCAACCGCCGCCTGCTCCTTTTTAGACAGCCATGTTGCTGAACTCCCCCTTGCCTGCTCCATCCGTGAACGCGTCCCACTCGCCCTTCGTGTAGATGAGTGCAGGCCCGTCGGGGTACCGCGAGTTGCGGACGGCGAATTCGTTTTCACTCAGCCGCGCAACTTCGACGCAGTCGTTCTTCGCGTCGCTGGCCCTGGCCTTCTGCCACCGTGCACCGGCGATCTGGTCGGCCGCCATTCCGTTTTCCCGCTTGTCCATCCGTGCCTTCCTTCCGTCCTTGGCCAGCGGCGACGCCTCGCTGCTGGCCTGTCCGAGCCGGACACACTCACCCTGTTTTCACGCCGAAGTGAAATTTTCACCGGATGTGAGAATGATCAGGATTCTAGACCGCTGCCGGGCTTTGACGGTGTCCCTCGAAAGAGCGTTCTCACTCGAAGGGAAATCATTAGGAAGATCGAATGATAAACGGTCGGCGGGGTAGTGCGCCGGGGTGAAGATTGGCCGGAGTTCCACCCGTGGCGAATCTGGCGATTGCGGTGGCGTGGACTGGCGTCCGCCGCCAGGCGAAGCCGAGGCGGGGTGCGTCGTATCCGGCGTCCGCGACGATGAGGATGTCCGGGTCGCCCGTCTGCCACTGCCCCGCTGCGATCAATCGCCGGAGCAGATCGCGCAGCTGCCGGGCGGTGACGGTGGGGCGTTGTCAGGTTGAGTGGTGGCCTTCTCGGGCGGCATGATCATCCGTCTTGCCGAATCGCTGGAGGGACTGTCCGTGGTGACGCCGTCGTACCGGGGTTTCCGCTTCCCTCCGGAGGTCATCTCCCACTGCGTGTGGCTGTACCACCGCTTCCACCTGAGCCTGCGCGACATCGAGGAGCTGATGCTCGAGCGCGGCATCGAGGTCAGCCACGAGACAGTCCACCAGTGGACTCGCCGGTTCGGTCCGGCTTAGAAGTCATCTCATTTGGTGAGTCTGCGGTAGCAGATGAGGGTGCAGGCGATGCTGGTGAAGGCCAGGAAGTGCTCGGCCTTGCGTTCGTAGCGGCGGTGGAGCCGACGGCAGCCGGCGAGCCAGGCCATGGTGCGTTCGATGGTCCACCGGTGCCGCCCCAGTCGCCGCGAGGCCTCGACGCCCTTGCGGGCGATGCGGTGCCGGATACCCCGCTGGGAGAGCCATCGCCGCAGGTGGCGGTAGTCGTAGCCCTTGTCGGCGTGGAGCTTGCCGGGCCTGCGCCGATGAGGGCCCCGGCGGGACCTGATGGGTGGTATGCCTTTCACCAGCGGGATCAGGGCCTGGCTGTCATGGACGTTGGCACCCGAGATCGCGACGGACAGGGGCAGACCGGTCCGCTCGGTGATCAGGTGGATCTTCGAGCCGTACTTGCCCCGATCCACAGACATCCCACGCGGTTGGCGCGTCAAGCGGCCTGAGCGGGGACCTCTGCCGGCGGCTGGTTGGGGAAGGCCTTCGCCTCGTCGTAGGGCTGG
>NZ_JBFAKH010000191.1:0-5094 GCF_040655635.1 Streptomyces sp. NPDC050388 | reverse complement strand
CCCTCACCGACACCACCGAGGCCGCCTTCGTCCCGGCCCTGCGCAAGAACCGGCCCGAGGCCGACGCCCTCGTCACCGCCCTGGCCGAGCTCCACGCCCACGGCACCCGCGTGGACTGGACCGCCTTCTACGCCGGCACCGGCGCCCGCCGCACCGACCTGCCCACCTACCCCTTCCAGCACCAGCACTACTGGCTCCGCCCCACCGGCCCTTCCCTCGGCGACCTCAGCCTGATGGGGATGGGAACCACGGACCACCCGCTCCTCGACACGTCCGTGAACGTCGTCGGCTCGGACGGCCTGTTGCTCAGCGGCCGGATCGGCCTCGACACACACCCCTGGCTCGCCGACCACGCCGTCATGGGTACGGTCCTCCTGCCGGGTGCCGCGTTCGTCGACCTGGCCGCTCATGCCGCCGCCGCGGCCGGCTGCGACCGTGTCGAAGAGCTCACCATCGCCGCCCCCCTGGTGCTCAGCACCACGGGATCCGTGGTGCTGCAGATGTGGGCAGGGCCCGCCGACGAGAACGGCCGACGCCCGCTGGAGATCCACTCCCGTCCGGTGCACGAGACCGGTGCCCCCTGGATGCGGCACGCGAGCGGCGCTCTCGTGATGGAGCCCGCCGCCGGTTCCGGCCGGGCGCTGACCGAGTGGCCGCCGCGCGACGCCGAAAAGGTACCGGTCGACGGCGTGTACGACGCCATGAACGACATCGGTTACGGCTACGGACCGGTCTTCCAGGGCCTGCGTGCCGTGTGGCGCGGCGAGGACGAGGTGTTCGCCGAGGTCGCGCTGCCCGAGGAGGCGTGGGAGGATGCGGCCCGGTTCGGGCTGCACCCGGCCTTGCTGGACTCCGCCCTGCACGCCATCGGCGTCAGCGGCGGCTCGCTCGCTGAGGGCGGCCAGTTGCCCTTCGCCTGGTCGGGAATCAGCCTGTACGCAGTGGGCTCGCTGCTGCTCCGGGTCCGTATCACCACCGCCGACAGCGGCGCGGTGTCCCTGGACCTCGCCGACGCCGACGGTATGCCGGTGGCACGGATCGACTCTCTGGTCATGCGCCCCCTGAGCGCCGGTCAGCTGGACGTTCCGGCGGCGGGCGGCTCGGACTCGGTGTTCCGGCTGGAGTGGGTGGCGGGTCCGGCCACCGCCGGGGCCGACGCCCCGGCCGAGACCCCGGATGTCCTGGAGGTGTCCACGGAGACGGTGGACGGTGATGTCCCGGCGGCCGTGCAGACCGTCGTCGCCGACACCCTCGCCCGGCTGCAGGAGTGGCTGGCGGCCGATCACGACCCGGACGCACGCCTGCTCGTCGTCACCCGCGGCGCCGTGGCCGTCACGGACAACGACGAGGTCACCGACCTGGCCGCGGCCGCCGTGTGGGGCCTGGTCCGCTCGGCCCAGTCCGAGCACCCCGACCGGATCGTCCTCGTCGACACCGACGGGTCGACGGACGACCTCGTGAAGCCCGCCGCCCTCGGCGAGGCCCAGCTCGCCATCCGGACCGGTGAGGCGTACGTGCCGCGTCTGGCCCGTGTCACCGCCCCGGCCGAGCAGACGCTCCCCGAGCTCGAGGGCGCGGTCCTCGTCACGGGTGCCGCCGGCGGACTCGGCGGGCTCCTCGTCCGTCACCTCGCCGAGAAGTGGGGCGCCCGCGATCTCGTGCTGGCCTCTCGCCGCCCCGGCGGCGGCCCCGACGGAGCCGGGATCGTCGAGGACCTGGCGGTGCTGGGTGCCTCCGCCCGCTGGGTGACCTGCGACGTCAGCGACTGCGAGGCACTGGCGGAGCTGATCGGGGAGCTCACCGCCCCCGGCGGCCCCGGCCTGGCCGGCGTCGTCCACGCCGCAGGTGTCGTCGAGGACGGTGTGCTGGAGTCCCTGACAGCGGACGATATCGCCACGGTGCTGCGCCCCAAGGCCGACGCGGCCTGGCACCTGCACCGACTGACCGCGGACCTGGACCTCGCCCTCTTCGCTATGTACTCCTCGGCGGCGGGCACCTTCGGCGGTCCGGGCCAGGCGAACTACGCCGCGGCCAACGCCTTCCTCGACGCCCTGGCCACGCTCCGCCGGGCCCACGGCCTGCCCGCCGTGTCCCTCGCGTGGGGACCGTGGGGCGAGGGCGGCATGCTCGGGCAGCTCAGCGCGTCCGACATCGCACGCATGGGACGGGCGGGTCTCGTCCCGCTGACCGCCCGTCAGGGTCTCGACCTGTTCGACACGGCAGTGGCCGTCGCCACCGCCGCGGGCGACGCCGAGCCGCACCTGCTGCTCGCCCGCCTCACCCCGAACGAGTCCCAGGTACGGCCCGACAGGCTGCCGCCGCTGCTGCGCCCGTTCTTCCGTACGGCCGTTCGCAGGCAGGCCACCATGGTCCAGCGGCCCGCCGCCGAATCCACGGCCGCGCTGAAGGAACGCCTGTCCCGGTGCACAGAGGACGAGGCCCACCGCATCGTCCTCGATCTCGTGCGCGACGCGATCGCGGCCGTGCTCGGCCACTCCTCCACCGCCGCGGTGGAGGTGACCCGCGGCTTCCTGGAGATCGGCTTCGACTCCCTGACCGCGGTCGAGTTCCGCAACCGGGTCAACCAGCTCACCGGCCTCAAGCTGGCCGCCACGCTGATCTTCGACCACCCGTCGCCGGTGGCACTCGCCCGCCACCTGACGGCGGAACTCGCGCCCGGAGGCCAGGTTTCCGCCCTCGCGCTGCTCAGCGAGCTCGACCGGTTGGAGTCCTCGCTGTCCGCCGTGCCAGCGGACGACGACGACCGCTCGCAGGTCACCGAGCGCCTGCGTGGCCTGCTCTCGGCCTGGACCGACAGCCGCCCCGCCGGTGACAGCGATCGCAGCGACACGACCGACCTCGCATCCGCCACGGCGGACGAACTCTTCGACCTTCTCGACGGCGAGCTGGGACTTTCCTGAGCCCGTGTGGCGGCTCCGCAAGGAGCCGCCCTCCGCCGATCCCCGCCTTGCCTTCCAAGGAGTGCCACCTCATGCCGAACGAGGAGAAGTACCTCGACTACCTCAAGCGCGCCACGGCGGACCTGCGCGAGGTCCGCACGCGACTGCGCGAGTACGAGGACCGGGACCGCGAGCCCATCGCCATCGTCGGCATGGCCTGCCGCTACCCGGGAGGCGTCACCTCTCCCGAGGGGCTGTGGCGCCTCGTCGAGGACGGCGGGGACGCGATCTCGCAGTTCCCCGACAACCGGGGATGGGACGTCGAGCACTTGTTCGGCGCAGGCGAGGCGGGCACCTCCAACGCCCACGCCGGCGGATTCCTCGACGGCGCCACCGAGTTCGACCCGGCGTTCTTCGGCATCTCGCCGCGCGAGGCCCTGGCCATGGACCCCCAGCAGCGGCTCATGCTGGAGGCGACCTGGGAGGTCTTCGAGCGGGCGGGCATCGACCCGGCGTCGATGAAGGGCAGCCGCACGGGCGTTTTCTCCGGCCTCATGTACCACGACTACCTGACACTGATGCAGTCCCTCCCCGAGGGCGTCGAGGGTTACCTCGGCACCGGCACGTCCGGCAGTGTCCTTTCCGGCCGTGTCGCGTACGTCCTGGGCCTGGAGGGGCCGGCGGTCACGGTGGACACGGCGTGCTCGTCGTCCCTGGTCGCCCTGCACCTGGCCGTCCAGGCGCTGCGCAACGGCGAGTGCACGATGGCCCTCGCGGGCGGCGTCACCGTCATGTCGACACCGGGCACCTTCGTCGACTTCAGTCGCCAGGACGGGCTGTCCTTCGACGGCCGCTGCAAGTCCTTCGCGGACGACGCGGACGGCACCGGCTGGTCCGAGGGCGTGGGTGTGCTGCTGGTGGAGCGGCTATCCGACGCGCGCCGCAACGGCCACCAGGTCCTCGCCGTCGTGCGCGGCTCCGCCGTCAACCAGGACGGCGCCAGCAGTGGTCTGACCGCCCCCAACGGCCCCGCCCAGCAGCGGGTCATCCGCCAGGCGCTGGCCAACGCCCATGTCTCGGCGGCGGACGTGGACGTGGTGGAGGCGCACGGCACCGGCACGACGCTGGGCGACCCGATCGAGGCGCAGGCGCTGCTGGCCACCTACGGCCAGGAGCGGCCGGAGGACCGGCCGCTGTGGCTGGGCTCGCTGAAGTCGAACATCGGGCACACTCAGGCCGCCGCCGGCGTCGCCGGCATCATCAAGATGGTCATGGCCATGCGCCATGGCGTCCTGCCGCAGACCCTGCACGTCGGTCATCCCTCCACGAAGGTGGACTGGTCGGCAGGGGCGGTGGAGCTGCTGACCGAGGCCCGCGCCTGGCCGGAGGCGGGCGAGCGCCCGCGCCGCGCCGCGGTCTCCTCGTTCGGTGTCAGCGGCACCAACGCGCACGTCATCATCGAGGCCGCCGAGGAGGAGCCGGCCCCGGTGGAGGAGCCGGCGGTCACGCTGCCGGTGGTGCCGTGGCTGCTGTCGGCCAAGACGCCGGAGGCGCTGGCCGGCCAGGCCGAGCGGCTGCTCGCGCACGTCCGCACGAACGACACGGCCTCAACGACCGACATCGGCTGGTCCCTGGCTCTTACGCGTGTGCACTTCGAGCGGCGTGCCGCGGTGGTGGGCGGCGGACGGGACGACCTCGTCCGTGGCCTGGAAGCGATCGCCGCGGGCACGGTGACCGGCTCGGTCGCCAGGAGTGGTGGCCGTTCGGCGTTCCTGTTCTCCGGGCAGGGCGCGCAGCGTCCCGGCATGGGCCGGGAGCTGTACGCGGCCTTCCCCGTGTTCGCCGAGGCCTTCGACGCGGTCTGCGCGGAGCTGGACCGGCACCTGGAGCGGCCCATCAAGGAGGTGGTGTTCGATCCGGGCTCGGAGCTGCTGGACCAGACGGTGTTCACCCAGGCGGGCCTGTTCGCGCTCGAGGTGGCGCTGTTCCGGCTGCTGGAGCACTGGGGCGTGACCCCGGACTACCTGCTGGGCCACTCCATCGGCGAGCTGGCCGCCGCGCACGCGGCCGGGGTGTGGTCGCTGGCGGACGCGGCCGCGCTGGTGGCCGCGCGGGGCCGGCTGATGCAGGCCCTGCCCGCCGGCGGCGCCATGGCCGCCCTGCGGGCCGGCGAGGACGACATCCGTCCGCTGCT
>NZ_JBFAKH010000190.1:0-5379 GCF_040655635.1 Streptomyces sp. NPDC050388 | reverse complement strand
GTAGAGGATCGTGTTGATCCCGGAGAACTGCTGAAGGGCGGCGAGGATCACGCCGACCAGGAGCGCGGGGCGGACCGCCGGGGCCAACAGCGCCCTCAGGTTCCCGGAGTCGCTTCCGGTCCCCTCGGAGCGCTGCTCACCATCCTGGCCGGTGCGGCCGAAGCGGGAGACGACCAGGTCCGTACCGCCCGGTTCGGTGACCTTGTCGAGCGTCCTTCGGGCTTGGTCCGTCTTGCCGTGGGCGAGCGACCACACAGGGGATTCGGGCAGCCACACGCACACCAGGACGAGGAGCGCGGACGGGATGCCACCGACCCAGAACATTCCGCGCCAGTTCTCGGACCCGGAGAAGGCCCAGTTCACGAGGTAGGAGGCGAGCAGACCGGCGCTGATGAGCAGCTGGTTGAGGCTGAGGACGCGGCCCCGGACCTGAGCCGGTGCCATCTCACCGAGGTAGGTCGGCACCGTGGCCGACACACCGCCGACGGCGAGGCCCATGATGACGCGGCCGAGCATCAGCACCCCGTAGCCGCCTGCGAGGGCGGCGGCGACGACCCCGAGGAAGAACAGGACACCGAGGCCGGCGAGGAGCGGACGCCGTCCGTAGCGGTCCGCGATCCTCCCGCTGGTCAGCGCGCCGACGACCGCGCCGAGCAGCAGGACGCTCACCACCGAGCTCTGCTCGAAGGAGTTGAGACCGAAGTCCTCCCGGATGAACAGCAGCGCGCCCGAGATGATCCCGGTGTCGAAGCCGAACAGGAAGCTGCCGAGGGTGATGGACATCGCCCAGCGGCGGACGCTGTGCACCCCCTGCGGGGTGAGGTGGACGAACTGGCTCTCCTCTGCGGGGCGCGTGTTCAGCGCTTCGCTCATGGCGTCCTGGCCTCCCACGCCGCCGGACCGGCGCTCCCGGCCGGGTACTCCTCGAGCGGGACCCGGTCGTCGCGCCACGCGTCCAGCACCGGCTGGACGATGCGCCACGACTCGACCGACATGTCGTCGCGCACCGACAGGGGCTTCTCGTCCTCCAGGACGCCCCGCAGCACCTCGCCGTACTCGAACAGCTCGCCGGGCCCGAAACGCGTGTCGAGCGTGACCGGGGAGATGGTGGACGGGTCGCCCGGCCCGTTGATGTTGATGTCCATCTGGAGGCGGCGCGGGCCGAGGCCGATGTGCAGCCTGTTGGCGCGGGCCTCGCCGGTGAGCCCGTCCGGGACGTGCTGGGGGGCCTTGAACCAGAACGTGACCTCCTGCCGGGGTGAGCCGATCGCCTTGCCCGAGCGGATGCGGAACGGCACACCGGCCCACCGCCAGGTGTCGACGGCGAACACCACCTCGGCCAGGGTCTCCGTCCCCCGGGCGGGGTCGATGCCCTCCTCGTCGGCGTACGACGGGAGTGAGCGGCCGTCGATCGTGCCGGCGGTGTAGCGGGCGCGGCGGCTGAACCGCTCGGGACGGTCGTCCCAGACGCGGGTCGCCCGGAGGATGTGCGCCTTGGAGTCCCGTACCTCGAGCTGCTCCAGCGTGCTCGGCGGGGGCATCGCCGCGATCGCCAGCACCTGGAGCAGATGGCTCTGGATCATGTCGCGCAGGGCGCCCGTCACGTCGTAGAAGCCGGCCCGGCCCTCGAGGCCGAGCGTCTCGTCGAACACGATGTCGACCGCTTCGACGTGCTCCGCGGAGAGCAGCGGTTCGATCACCCGGTTGGCGAACCGGACGCCGAGGATGTTGAGCACCGTCGACATGCCGAGGAAGTGGTCGACGCGGTGCACGTGGTCCTCGGGCACGAAGCCGTGCAGCAGCTCGTTCAGCGCGGTGGCGCTGGCCGCGTCGGTGCCGAAGGGCTTCTCCAGCACCAGGCGCGTACCGTCCGGCACGCCGATCCGGGCCAGCGCCCGGCAGGCATCGACCGTCACGGCCGCCGGCAGCGCGAAGTACAGCGTGAGGCGACCACGGCGGCACTCCAGCAGGCGGCGCAGGTCACCCTCGTCGGTGGCGTCCGCGGTCACATAGCGCGCGTTGCGGACGACGGTGTCGACGGCCGGCCCGCTCGCCTCACCGGCCGCGAACGCCTGTGCTACGACCGCTTGCCACGCCTCGTCGCCTTCCTCGCCCCGGTCGCTGCCGACGAGGAAGAGGTCGGTCAGCGAGGACGAGGCGACCAGGCCGCCCAGTCCCGGAAGGAGCAGCCTGGCCGTCAGGTCGCCGCGTGCGCCGAGGATGAGCAGAGTCTGCGTCCGCCCGGACTCGGACCCGGCCTGCCCGGCCCGCTCACCCTTCGAGCCGCCCGCGGGAGCGTCGGCGCCGCTCATCCGGCGTACTCCCGGGCGGGCACACCCCGGACACCGGGTGTGCAGGTGAACAACGCGCTCGCCTCCGGCTCGGCGCCGGGTTCCAGGTGCTCGCGGGAGGTCGTGATGAACAGCCGGTCCAGCTCCGGCCCGCCGAAAGCGCATGCCGTCACCTTGGTGACCGGGAGGTTCACGACCTCGTCCAGGGTGCTGTCCGGCGCGTACCGGCACACCGAGCCGCCGCCGTACAGGGCGACCCACACCCCGCCCTCCGCGTCGACCGTCAGTCCGTCCGGGCTGCCCGGACCGCCCGGTGCGGCGGCGAACGGGCGCCGTCCGCTCAGCCCGCGCTCACGGTCGTAGTCGAAGACGTCGACGCGGTCCGTCGCGGTGTCGGCGTAATAGGCGCGGTCGCCGTCGGGGCTCCACTCGAGACCGTTGGAGATCGTCACTCCGTCGAGGACGGTCGTCGTCGAGCCGTCGGGGTCCAGGCGGTGGACCGATCCGGCTCCCTGCCGACCGTCGTAGGCCATCGAGCCGCAGTAGAACCGCCCGTCGGGATCGCATCCGCCCTCGTTCATGCGGACACGCTCATCACTCCACAGGGAATCCAAGAGGGTCACCTTTCCGTCCGTGTCCTCGAGGGCGAACCCACGGGTGACACCGATGACGGCGCCACCTCGTCGTCTGGGCCGGACCGCAGCCACCACGGTGTTGACGTGCCGCCGCGTCACGGTCCCGTCCGCGGCGAGCGACAGCACGTCCCCCGCCAGCATGTCCAGCCACCGAAGCCCGCCCCACGCCTCGGACCAGACCGGCCCCTCACCGTGGTACGCGATCGATTCGGTCACCTGCTCGACCTTCACTGTCGCCACCTCCCTTCCGGCGCGGGCGTGAGCACAGGCACAGGCGTGGCTCGCCGGGGGCGGTCGGCGCCCGGCGGGCGGGGTGGCCGGCTGGCATGATGAGCCGGGTGAGCGCGCCGCGGTCCCGCAGAACAGCCCGCGGAGTCGGCGCGGTGGCACGTCGGGCGGTGTCGGGGCTCTCGGTCGGCGGCCGCCGGGTCGCCCTGGACGTGTGGCTGCTCCTTCAGGCCACCGCCAGCGCCACAGCGGCGTGGTTGGTGGCCCGCTACGTGTTCGACCACCCCGCCCCGTACTTCGCACCCATCACGGCGATGGCCGCGCTGACCGCGAACCTCGGCGAACGCGGCCTGCACGCGGTCCGGCTCCTCCAGGGTGTGCTCCTCGGTCTGCTGGTCGGCCAACTCGTGCTCGCCGCCCTGGGAACGGGTCCGGGCACGATGGCACTCGCCGTCTTCATCTCGCTCGCGACCGCCCGCGCCCTGCGGAGCGCACAGGTCGTCGTCGTCCAGGCCGCGGTGAGCTCCATCCTGGTGGTGGCGCTGGGCAACCAGGCGAACGGTGTCCAGCGTCTGGTGGACGCACTGACCGGCGCGGGCATCGCTCTCGTGTTCTCGCAGCTCCTCTTCCCGCCCGAGCCCCTGGCGCTGCTGCGTCGCGCCGAGACAACCGCGCTCAACGCGATCGCCGACGGCCTGACCACCCTGGCCGACGCCATCGACCAGGACGACGACAGGCTCGCCCGACAGGCGGTCGGGGAACTCCGCGAGGTGCTGGACCACCTGCTGGAGCTGCGCCGGGTCGGGCGGACCAACACGCGTGTCACACGTCGCGTGCTGACCTGGCGGGCGAAAGTCGTCGTGCGCGAGAAGGAGAACGCGGAACACCTCGATCTGCTGGGTGCCAACTGCCTCATGCTCGCCCGCCTCGTCGCGTCGGCCGACTCCGACACCCGCGGCCGGCTCCAGGAGCCGGTGCGCGACCTGACGGCCGTCATCGCCTCGCTGGCCGACGGGCTCGACGACCGCGACACGCGCCAGCGCGCCGCGGACCGCTCGCTGCAACTCGCGACGCGGATCACCGCGCAGGCGGCCGGGCCCGTCGACGCGGACCGCGCCTTCCTGGCCCACAGCCTCCGCACGGTCGCGACCGACATCATCACATTCGCGGGAGTCGACCTCGCCGACGCGCGCGAGGCGATCCGCACGGGCGCGCTGGACCGGCGCGTACCCCCCACCAAGATGCCACCCGGCCGATTCCGCCGCTGGTCCGGACGGCTCATCGGCTGGTCGAAACGGCTCCGGGACAGGGCCAGCCGGTCGTCCACCCGAAGCGGCAGGTCGTGAGGGCGGTCGCGGGGCCGAGGAAGCAGACTGTGCCCCGTCATTCCTGAGCATGGCAACTCCGTCCGGGATCGTGGCCAGAGGGGCGCCCGAAGGCGGCATAAAACGGCCGACAGGCGGCGCGGGACCACCACTCCGATGATCGCCCGCGCCCCGACCGCCCGCATCTTCACCCCCCGGCCCCAAAGGGACGGCTCACCACAAGAAACCGACGGACGTCGTGACCACGGACAAGAACCGGCTGGACGGCCCGAACCCGACGCATCCGCCGGAGAACGAGGTGGCGTACCGCCTGCTGGGCGAGGAGCCCCGGCCGCCGGCCGAGGTGGCGGCGAAGTACCCCACATTCTCCCCGGCCTGGGAGATGCTCGCCGACGACGCCTTCGAGACGGGTCTTCTGTGATCCACGCATCGGTCCACTACGGGGACGCGACGAGCCGGGTGGTGCCCTGCGGGACCGTTTCCGCTGATCACCAGGTCTGCCTCCTGGGTATGGCTGGAACTTGGGCTCCCTGCGTCCAGCCGCCCTCGTCGACCGTGACGGAGACCGCTTGCTCCGGCACGCCTGTGGCACACGAGCCGTGATCACCGACTCAGCTGTCTGCGCCCCATCGAGACGGTCCAGCGGTCGCCTCGAACAAGGATCTACCAGAAACTGGGGACCAGCTTGGTACAGGACGACTTGAGGACCACCAGGGATGGAGCGGTACCAGTACAAGCACGCCCCCAGGAAAATGCGGTGGTCCCGGTACCTGCCTGCCGCCGTGCTCCTCGCCGCGGTCGCCATTGAACTCTTCTCGGTAATGTCTCGTGACGTTTTGTGATCTTCGTTCAGGCGGTGCGACCGTGTTCGAGCTGGAGCAGGACGAGGGCAGCTCGGGC
>NZ_JBFAKH010000189.1:0-5386 GCF_040655635.1 Streptomyces sp. NPDC050388 | reverse complement strand
GTGCCTCTGAAGCAAGCCCGCAGCCTGTCGACAGAGCTCACGGCTCCCGATTCGGATGGCGATGCCTCGCTTCGGTGCCCATTAGGATTCGGACCTGTCAGATCCCCTTTTTCAGGGCCCGCATGTTCACCGAGTCGATTGCGCACCGCGACCAGTCCAGGTCACCACGCGAGCCCAGTTCGTCGAGGACCAGGCGGTGCAGCCTGGCCCACACCCGTGCCTTCGTCCACTCGGTGAACCTGCGGTGCGCCGTTGCCCCGGACGGCCCGAACGACGCCGAGGGCAGCTGCTGCCACGTGCAGCCGGACGTCGCCACGAACACGATCGCGGCCAGCACCTCACGGTCACCGTGCCGGCGCCGGCCGCCGCCCTGAGGCCGCGATGGCGCCTCCGGCACCACGCGCTGGAACAGCTCCCACAATTCATCCGGCACCAGCCGCTCAACGATCCCCACCACAGCCAACAGCCTATCGAACCAAATGAGATGACCTCTTATGCCGCTGCTCTACGTCGGCGCCGTCCGGGGCCTGGTGACACATGGCACCTGGACGAGGTATTCGTCAAGATCAACGGTGTGCAGCGGTACCTGTGGCGGGCCGTGGACCAGCACGGGAACGTGCTGGACATCCTGCTGCAGAACCGGCGGGACGAGGCCGCGGCCAGGCGTTTCTTCCGGAAGCTGATGAAGAAGACCCGGTCGGTGCCCCGGATGATCGTCACCGACAAGCTCCGCTCCTACGGCGCCGCCCACCGCACGGTGATGCCGTCGGTCGAACACCGCTCACACAAAGGCCTGAACAACCGGGCCGAGAACTCCCACCAGCCGACGAGGCAACGCGAGCGCGCGATGAAAGGCTTCCGATCGGTGGGTGGAGCCCAGCGGTTCCTGGCCGCGTTCAGCGGCATCTCATCCCATTTCCGACCCCGCCGTCACCTCCTCGCCGCCCCGAACTACCGCGCCGAGATGATCCTCCGCTTCGTGATCTGGGACCAGATCACCGGCGTCGCCAGCCTGCCCGCCATAGCCTGAGCCGCTGTCACCACCGAAGCCGAAACGCGCCGAACCGGCTCACACCCTCGAGCACTCGCTCAACCTGACAACACCGTCCGGAGTGTTCGGGGGTGGTCATTTCGGTACCGGGAAGAGGGATTCCCGGGGACCGCCCGGGCCGGCCAGGGCGTCGCCCCGGTGGTGGGCGGCCGATGTGGGACGGATTTCGTTCACCGGTCTACGCCTCCCATCACTGGGTCGATGCTCGCCACGGCGACGATGACGTCCGCGACCTGCCCGCCCTCGCACATCGCGGCCATCGTCTGCAGGTTGGTGAAGCTCGGGTCGCGGAAGTGCACCCGGTACGGCCGGGTACCGCCGTCGGAGACGACGTGCACACCCAGCTCGCCCCTGGGGGACTCGACCGCCACGTACGCCTGCCCGGGCGGCACCCGGAACCCCTCCGTCACCAGCTTGAAGTGGTAGATCAGCGCCTCCATCGACTCGCCCATGATCTTGCGGATGTGGTCGAGCGAGTTGCCCAGCCCGTCCGCGCCGAGCGACAGCTGCGCCGGCCACGCGATCTTCTTGTCCGCGACCATCACCGCACCGCCGCCGCCCGCCAGCTGCTCCAGGCACTGCTCGACGATCCGCAGCGACTGCTCCATCTCGCGCAGACGGATCAGGAAGCGCCCGTAGGAGTCGCAGCTGTCGGCGGTCTCGATCTCGAAGTCGTACTGCTCGTAACCGCAGTAGGGCTGCGACTTGCGCAGGTCGTGCGGCAGGCCGGTGGCGCGCAGGATCGGCCCGGTGGCGCCGAGCGCCATGCAGCCCGCGAGGTCCAGGTAGCCGACGTCGACCAACCGGGCCTTGAAGACCGGATTGTTGGTCGCGAGCTTGTCGTACTCCGGTAGCCGCGCGCGCAACAGCTTCACACCCTCGCGGATCTGGTCCAACGCGCCCGGGGGCAGATCCTGCGCCAGCCCGCCGGGACGCACGTAACCGTGGTTCATGCGCAGCCCGGTCACCAGCTCGAAGATGTCCAGGATGACCTCGCGGTCACGGAAGCCGTAGACCATCAGCGTGGTCGAGCCGATCTCCATCCCGCCGGCGGCCAACGCGACCAGGTGCGAGGAGATCCGGTTGAGCTCCATCATCATTACCCGGATGACGCTCGCCCGCTCCGGCACGTCGGCGGTGATCCCGAGCAGCCTCTCCACCGCGAGGCAGTAGGCCGTCTCGTTGAACAGCGGCATCAGGTAGTCCATGCGCGTCACGAACGTCGTGCCCTGCACCCAGTTCCGGAACTCCAGGTTCTTCTCGATCCCGGTGTGCAGGTAGCCGATGCCGCAGCGGGCCTCCTTCACCGTCTCACCGTCGATCTCCAGGACCAGGCGCAGCACCCCATGCGTGGACGGGTGCTGCGGACCCATGTTCACGACGATCCGCTCGTCATCCGCCCTCCCTTGTCGCTGCGCGGCGTCGCCGACCTCGTCCCAGTCGCCGCCGGTGACGGTGTAGAGGGGCCCCTCGGTCGTGTCCCGAGCTCCCGCCGGCTCCTGCTCGGTGCCGCTCATCAGCCCATGACCTCCGCTCGGGTCGCCGTTCGCGTCCGCGTACCCGAGTCGCGAGGTGATCGGGAAAGGCCGGCGCGTTCCGCTTCCGCTTGCCGGCGCCTCGCGCCAGCCGCAAGGGCACGGCTTGGCTGCATGCGCCGCTTAAGTCCAGGATCGCGCACATCTGTGATGAACACCCGGCCGGCCAGGTAGGCCCTCGGGGAGGATCGGAGAGATGCCCGCGCCTCCGCCGTGGTCCCGGCGATCGCCTCGGAGGGCGTGAGCCCTGCAGCCCCACCCCAACACATGGGGAAACCGCTGGGGACGTGAAGGCCGCCTTCGCCCCCGGCCCCAGGTCGGCCGCGCAGGCGCCCCCGCGAGCCGAGGGCTGGCGGTGCTTGCGCCGGCGTCCACGGCGGTCACCGCCGGCGTTGCCATTCGTGAGAATCGCTGTGCACGATGGCCGCGCACAGCATTCTCGGCAGCCTCGAATGCGGGCTCGGGAAGCCCCCTCAAGCGGACTCGCAGAAGTAGAACACGGTCAGCCTCTTCGGCGGGCGACCGGGTCAGACGCTGCGACGTGAGCTGCGACCGCATCGACACAGGGGTGGGCATACCGCCCCAGGGACGGCGCCGATGAGTAACGCGCGGCCAGACACGCAGGCCCGGCACCCTCCACGGTGCCGGGCCTGTTCGGGCGCTGGGGTCAGACGACGCGGATGTTCTCCGCCTGGGGGCCCTTCTGGCCCTGGGTGAGGTCGAACTCCACGTGCTGGCCCTCCTGCAGTTCGCGGTAGCCCTGCCCGGTGATGTTGGAGTAGTGGGCGAAGACGTCCGGGCCGCCGCCCTCCTGCGCGATGAAGCCGAAGCCCTTCTCCGCGTTGAACCACTTCACGGTGCCCCTGGCCATGCCTGTCTCCTTCGCGGGGGTTCGGGCCCGCACGGTGCTGCGGGTCCGGAGGTGATCGCCTGGTCCGGAGCGGGCTGCACAGCGATGCGCCCGCGGGCAAGGTGACCGCGGGCGAACGACTTCGGAACCACGACTGCTCTGTGGATCACGCTAGTCCCTCTGCGGGGGCACCGCAGGCCGAAACCCCGCCGGCCCCGGCGTGCGCCGGTGCCAGCGCTCCCGCAAGCCGCTGAAGGCGACCGCCCGCAGCGACGCCCAGTTCCGAGCACCGGCTCGTGGGGCGTCGCCGAGGGCTGGCGGAAGTGGACCGCGGCCCGCCCCTCCGGCGGGCGGCCGGGCCGGAGGCGGCACCGTGGGCCGCGACCGCGTCGCCGCCGGGGCGGGCATACCCGCTCCAGAAAGCGGACTCGGGCCGGCCGACGACCGGCTCCAGGACCCCCACCGCGGAAGTGTCTGATCAGCAGCGCCCCTGATCCCTTCGGGCGACTCCACTCCACAGCCTGCGCACCTGATCAGTGGGGTGCTCGTGGTGCACGCCAGGATGACCGGCATGGGCCACTGGGTGTACGAGTTCACGGGTTGCCCCGACTCGGGGGACTACCAGCAGATCGCGGATGATGAAGAGCCGGGCGATGTGGTGCTGCGTGAACGCCCGAGCGGCCTTGGCATCGTGGACGGGTCCGTACGGGAGAGCGTCGACGACCTGATGATGGTGGCCCGCTTCCGGTGGGTGACCGGCGGAGACCCGGCCACGGTGGCGCCGGCGGTGCTGCAGGTGTCCGGGCGGCGCTGTCACGTTGTGGGGTGTGTGGGTGTCTGATGACGTCGTCGGGGCGTGGCGGGCTTGCGGTTCGGGTCCGAGGTCAGGCCGTGGTGGCCCGGCCGGCAGCGTCGGTGATCTGGTGCCAGACGACGAAGCGGACGGTCGTCTCGGCGCGGTAGTGGGCGGCGGTCATCAGGTGGCGGTAAGGCCGGAAGTGGGGTGAGATGCCGCTGAAGGCGGACAGGAATCTTTGTGCGGCGCCGGCGGAGCAAAAGCCCTGCATCGCCTGTTCGCGCTGCCGGGTGGGCTGGTGGCTGTTCTCGGCCCGGTGATTCAGGCCCTTATGGGAGCGGTGCCCGGCCGAAGGCATCGCCTCGCGGCGGGTCGCGCCGGAGGAGCGCAGCGGGTCGGTGGCCGGCCCCCCGGGGCACCTGGCGCTGCTTCTTCATCAGCTCGGCCAGAAACCGCTGGGCGGCCGTGGCGTCGCGCCTCGACCGGCGCAGGAGGTCGAGCACGTTGCCGTGCTGGTCCACGGCCCGCCACCGATACTTCTGCTCTCCGTTGATCTTCACGAAGACCTCGTCCGGGTGCCCTTTGTCGCCCGGCCTCGCATGTCGGCGACGCAGGCCGTTGGCGTAGGGCTGCCCGAACGTGGCGCACCACCGGCGGATCGTCGCGTAGGACACGAGGACGCCGCGCCCGGGCAGCGACCCCCCCGGCCTTGCGGCAGCCGAACGGAAAGCGGACGTACCGCCCCACGCAGGGGGAGAGGGTCTTTACCGGGGACCGGTGCCCCTGGCACGACGGCGGCACGGACGACATGAGCAGCCCCCGACACGGCACGATCGACTCGAAAACCCTCCCCCACCGTCAGCCAACGGGACAGGGCCCCATTCCTCCCACGGTGTCAGCGCGTCCTGGTACCTGCCTCGGTCCACGATCACCGACGCTCGGTCTCCCCGTCGGGCCATCCCGGCATCCCGCCCGCCGGGCTCCCACGGCTTTTCCCGGTCCCGACCGAACGTTCCCGGCACCGGCCCGTGCGGGGACGCCGGACGCGCGGTGGGCGGACCCGGACGGCCGCGCGACGCAGGGGGGGCGAAAGGCTTGCGCAGGTCTCGGGCTGGGCACTCGAAGCCCCGGAGCCGCGAGGGCCCCCGGCGGGC
>NZ_JBFAKH010000188.1:0-5401 GCF_040655635.1 Streptomyces sp. NPDC050388 | reverse complement strand
CTCATCACCCGAGGCGACCGGGACCATTTCTCCCTGCTGGTAGTCCCGCCGGACACGATGCCTGACGCGGCACGCGCCGCGATGGCCAGGGCCGTTCGGGCCGACAACGTCACCGGGGCCGAACAGATCCTCATCGACACAGGCAGCGACACGCCGTCTCCGCCGAACTGACACCTTCGTCGCAGACCGGATCTCCGGAAGTCGGGACGCTAGATACGGGCGAACTTGGGACTGTAAAACGTTCGGCCCTGTCTCACTTTCGGTGGTAACGGAGCGTGCCGTTATCCGAGGAGGCGTTGTCACGTTGGCTGACCGGCGTGGGATGATCTTCGTAGAGGTCGTATCGGGGAGGGGACTGCTCGTGTCGTCCGTGTCGCCGTCGTACCGGGGGCACCGGTACCCCGTCGAGATCATCTCCCACTGCGTGTGGCGGTACCACCGGTTCCCGCTGTCGTTCCGGGAGGCCGGGGAACTGATGCTCGAGCGCGGCGTGGTCGTCTCCTACGAAACCGTCCGGCGGTGGTGCCTGAAGTTCGGTCAGGCCTACGCCAACGCGCTGCGTCGCCGGCGTCCCCCTCCCGGCGACACATGGCACCTGGACGAGGTCTTCATCAAGATCAACGGTGAGCTGACGTACCTGTGGCGGGCCGTGGACGCCGACGGCACCGTCCTGGACATCCTGGTCCAGAACCGGCGGGACACCGTCGCGGCCCAGCGCTTCTTCCGCCGCCTGCTGAAGACGATCCGGGCGGTGCCCCGGGTGATCGTCACGGACCAGCTGCGCTCCTACGGCGCGGCCCACCGCGAGGTGATGCCCTCGGTCGAGCACCGCTCGCACCAGGGCCTGAACAACCGGGCCGAGAACAGTCATCAGCCCACCCGGCAGCGCGAACGCGCCATGAAGGGCTTCCGCAGTGCCGGTGGGGCCCAGCGGTTCCTGGCCGCGTTCAGCGGCATCTCCCCCCCACTTCCGGCCCCGCCGCCACCTGATGACCGCCGCCCACTACCGCGCCGAGATGACCGTCCGCTTCGCGATCTGAGACCAGGTCACCGGCGTCGCCGGCCTGCCTGCCGCGGCCTGAGCACGGAGCCGGGACCCGGCCCCACCACACCCGACACGCCGTCAGGCACTCGCACACTCAACAATGTGACAGTGCCCCACCGCGACCTCGACAAGGACGTCGTCGACCGCTGACCGTCCGGCACACGAGAGGGCGCCCGCAGCCATTCGAGCTGACTGCGGACGCCCTTTCGACTGTACCGGCCCGGCGCCCGCAGGCTGTCGCCCATGATGGGCCTGATCACAACGTTGAGCCCGAGGAGGGGACCGTGGCGCACGTATGGGTGCTCTACGACAGTTCGGCCCTGATGACTGAAGTGTTCCGTGCCGACGCCATCGAGCATGTGCGCTCTACCAACGAGACGGTGGACGCGCTGCGGATCGGGGCGGAGGGAAGAGTAACGGTCCTGCACGTCAGCGGCCGACCGAAGCTCCCTCCCGGATTCGGCCTCGACCTGCTCAAGACGATCGCAAGGGCCAGCGCCGAGCACCTGGACGAGGACACCGTCGTCGTGCCCACGCTGGACGGCGAGACCTGGAAGTGGGTGGTTCACCCGCTTCTTGCGTACGAACTCCCGAAGCGCTGAACCACCCGACGCGAGCAGGGCCTTGGACGAATCCGGGACCCTGCTCTGTCTGTGTGGAGCCGCTCTACTGGCTGCGGTCCCACCGGATCGGGTACGACACCGTCGGTGTCGGCCGCGGCGCGGACTTCTCCCAGCCGGGGAAGTGCACCGGGTACACCCCGCTCTGCTGCGGCCGGAGTAACCGCTCGCCCGCCCCGGCGCCGCCGGCCGTTCCGCCGCCGCTGCTGCCGAAGCCGACGACGGCCAGGGCCACCACGGCGAAGATGGTCAGCTCCCGCCGTGCCCCCGGGTGCCACCGCGAGTGCGCCCTGACCTTCGTGCCGTCCGCCCGTTCGTACTCCCCTACCTGCACCACGACGTGCTTCCCCTCCCCTGGGCAACGCGCCGCACCGGCGCAACCGCCCATCAAAGCAGCCGCCACTGACAGCAGGTGACGCATTGATCACCTTCGGCTAGCGCCCGGCAGTCGGTTGGTTGGGGCTGGCGTACAGACCTGTGGCCGGGGCGCGTGGGCACTGGGGTCTTCGCCGACCCCCAGACCTCGCTTCCCACGGCACTCGCCGACGCGGGCCTGCATCGTCGTGCTTCAGACCGGTCGCGCCAGGAAGCACCGGGGTTGTGGTCGAAGGCTGCTCTCCGGTGGGGAGTCCAGCACAGACGGGGTGAGGCCGTCGGCCGCCTGCAGGTGCGCCCGGTACACCGACCACCGTGTCGGCGCGGCCAGATGAACGTGCAGCGCAGCACCGGCAGGATCCGCAGGTCCGGGGGCCGGTTCGTCGTCGGGCGGTCGGTTCGAGGAGGCAGGCATCAGGATCTACAGGAAGGTCAGCGGCGCCCCGTGCGAGCGCACCGCTCCGTCCTGGCCCCGAACTCCTACCTCGGACACCAGCCGCAAGGTACGAGCGGCATGATGATGCGGCGTGACACAAGAGCAGCCGGAGAGTCGGCACCCGCAGATCCGCATTCATCGGTACGAGCAGGCCATCGCCATCAAATGGCCTGGCGAAGACCGGTGGTTCATGGCCTGGGGGACGGCGAGGCGACCGCCGAGTGGCGGGATAACCCGAACGACTCCCTTGCCTTCGACAAGCTGTCCCCAGACGACGAGTGGATGGACCCCGTGGCGGAGCACCGCAAGGACGTGACGCCCTGGACGGAGGCGATCCGCCGGGACATGGCGTCGATCCAGCGGCTTCTCGGCAGCCTGGAGGATCACCCCTGGGGCTGAGCCTGCGTCGCCCCGTACCTTGCGGTTGGCGTCCGAGATAGGCCCGGGAATCCCCGGGCCCCTGGGGTCGTTTCCGCAGGTCGGCATACGGCGGTCGTGGCGTCACGTCCGATTCGCCCTAGCTACCGGCTGGTTAGTTGTCCCCTGGTGTCCGAGCTGGGATTCCGGGGCCAGGTAGGAGCCCGGGGCCGGTTCGGCGAGTACTCCACCCACGAGCCCGGCATCCAACCCGAGGCGTATGACCCGCGCCTGGACGTCGACTTCACGGTGCTCAGAGGCGATGCCCCGACGAGCGAGAGCTACTCACGGCCGCCTGAACCGAAAATCCACCGTCCAGGAAAGCGCCCTGGTCACGGCCACTGCTTCGTGCGGCCGGCTGAGGCTTGCTGGGTGTCCGCGCCGGAGCTGGCATGCCGCTGGGTCTCCTGGGGACCGTGCCAGTCCAGGCACATCACGGTGGCATCGTCCTCGAGCTGGCCGCCGGCGGCGTCCCGTACCGCGGACGTCAGCATCAGCGCGGCCTCCCGCGGGTGCAGGTCCCGGGTGCGCTCCAGCAGAGCGGGCAGGTCGACCCTCTCCCCATGCCGTTCAAGCATGCCGTCGGTCAGCATGAGCAGACGGTCACCGGGGCGCAGATCGATGTCCTGAACCCGATAGGGGTGGGGCGCGAGCACGGACAGCCCGAAGGGATGGTCCACTGCGCAGGTGATCGCCTCCGCGGCCCCCTCGCGCATGCGCAGTGGCCAGGGATGGCCGGCGTTGACGAGCCGGGCCTGCCCGGTGTGCAGGTCGATGCGCAGCAGCTGCCCGGTGGCGTGACCGCGGCCGTGGTCGGTCAGGGCCAGGTCGGCCCGGTGGGCCTGCTCGGCCAGGCCGGCTCCTGCACGGCGGGCGCTGCGCAGGGCGCCCACCAGGATCGTGGCGGCCAGCGCGGCGTCGGTGTCGTGGCCCATGGGGTCGGTCACCGACACGTGCAGGGTGTCGCGGTCCAGGGCGTAGTCGAAGGTGTCGCCGCTGAGGTTCTCGGAGGGCTCCAGGCTCCCGCACAGGGTGAACTGTGCAGCCTCGCACGACAGTGACGGGGGCAGCAGTTGGTACTGGATTTCTGCTGCCAAGGTGGGGGGCCGGGAGCGTTTGCCCCAGATGTAGAGGTCGGTGAAGCGCCCGTTGGCGATCACGATATAGGCCAGGACGTGGGCGGCTTCCCCGACCGCAGCGAGGACGTCCTCGCCGGGGGCGACCGGCAGGAGCAGTTCCAGCAGCCCGATGGCATCCCCCCGGTTGGTGACCGGCACGATCACCCGCTGTCCCCGGCCGGTCTCCTCCTGGTACAGCCGCTGGGTACGGATCACCTGCTCGTAGACACTGCCGGGCAGGGGGATCCGCTCCGCTTCCCGCCCACCCTCCGCGGCATCAGTGGTGGACAGCCGCGCCACCGCCCTCCCTGTCAGGTCCACGATGAGGAAGGAGACCTTCGTGGCCTCGAGACGCCGCCGCAGGTCCTCGGCGACCACGTCGACGGCCTCCACCGGCGCGGCCGTCTCCGCTGCCGTCAGCAGCCGGGGAAGTTCACTCTGCCCACCACTCACGACCCCGGTCCCTTTCGTCGGCCCCTCATACCAGCCTGGGAACCACAACGGTGAGCGTCAATTCGTGACCAGTCGGGGTGCCGGTAAGAACGCTGTCAGCAGCCGCAAACGAGGGGATGTCACACCCATGACAGCCCCGACCTGGGACGGTTGACGGGTGCTGAGGCGTCGTGCCGGGTGTGAGCACCTGTGCGCCCCCGCAGGCACTCTCCCGGCCGCCGTGGGCGCGGCGCACGGTCGAACCATGGAGGACACCAGAGAACAGGCGTGCGTGGGTCGTGGGGACGGCACGGACTGCCCGAACGGGGAGACCGAGGTGCTGGTGGACGGGGTCCGCTGCGAGGAGTGCCGGCACCACTGGGAGCTGGACGCGACAGAGCCGGCCCGGCGGACGGCCGTGGACGACGGGTTGACGCGGCCGCTGGGGGACCCGCGGGAGGCAGGGCCGGGGACTGCGGCCTAGTACTGCAACGGTGCTTGGCGTGACTGCTGACCAGATCGGTCGTTGGTGTGGTCATGGGTGGGGACCTTGCGGATGTCAGATTGTGGGCAGGCGAACTGGACGCTCTGCACGGGCGGTTCGTGCACCGGTTCAGCCGGGAGGAGCCGCGCCAGTCGGCGCTGGCCTACATGCGGGGGCTGGTTGCTCCGCTGCAGCGGAAGAACGGCTGGACCCTGGCGGAGGAGGCCGGGCACGCGGGTCCCGACCGTATCCAGCGGTTGCTGAACCGGATCGAGTGGGATGCCGACGAGGTCCTGGACGACGTACGCGACTACGTCGTCGAACACCTCGGAGACCCTCAGGCCGTGCTGATCATCGATGACACCGGCTGTGCGCCACGAGGCGCTGAGGATCGAGTGGGAGGAGGAGCCCACCGCTGGTCATCGCAGTGACCGGTTGAAGCTGGAGACAGGCTGGACCCCAGGTCGGGGGCGA
>NZ_JBFAKH010000187.1:0-5534 GCF_040655635.1 Streptomyces sp. NPDC050388 | reverse complement strand
CCCGCCACCCTCGACCCCCGCACCTGGACCCACACCGCCGCCGTCCTGGCCGGCACCACCGGCGAGGACCAGACCGCCGTCCGCGCCTCCGGCGTATACGCGAGCCGACTGGCGCAGGCGACTGCTCCGGCGGACGACGGCGCGTGGGAGCCGCGCGGCACGGTGCTGATCAGCGACGGTACGACGCCGGCCGCCACGCACGTCGCGAACTGGCTGGCCGGCACCGACGCCGAGCGTGTGGTGCTGCTGGCGCCCGCGGGCGGTGTCCCGGACGCGGACGTACTGGCGCGGCTCGGCGAGCGTGCGACGGTGAAGGCCGTCGATGTCGCCGACCGGGCGGAACTCGCCGCGCTGGTGGCTGCCCTGGAGGCCGAGGGATCGCCGGTGCGGGCCGTGCTGCACACGTCGGGCGGCGGTGGCGTCACCACCGACGACGCGGAGGCGGCCGAGGCGCTGCGCGCCCAGGTGGCGGGAGCGGTGAATCTGGACGCGGTGTTCGCGGACGCCGACCTCGACGCGTTCGTCCTGTTCTCGTCGATCGCCGGTGTGTGGGGCGGCAGCGGGCAGGCCGCCTACGCGGCGGGGGCGGCGTACCTCGACGGGCTGGCACAGATGCGCCGGAGTCGTGGCCGTGTGGCGACGTCCGTCGCGTGGGGGCCGTGGGCGAGCGCCGGAGCGGCAGCCGGCGATGGCACCGTGGACGACGGTGACGGACAGCTGCGGCGGCGTGGCCTGTCGGCCCTGGAGCCGGAGCACGCGCTGGCGGCGCTGGCCCGTGAGGTGGCCGGAAACGCTGCGACGCTGACGGTCGTCGACGTGGACTGGGAGCGGTTCGTGCCCGCGTTCACGGCGCTGCGGCCGAGTCCACTGCTGGCAGACCTGCCGCAGGTGGCGCGGATCGTGGCGGCCGCGGCCGAGAACGGGGTGGAGGACGCCGATGTGTTGGCGGGCCTGCGCGAGCGGCTCGCGGCGTTGTCGGAGGAGGAGCAGGAGGCGCAGCTGCTGGAGCTGATCCGGCAGCAGACGGCCGCGGTGCTCGGCCACTCGTCGGTGGCCGACGTCGAGGCGGACCGGGCGTTCCGGGAGATGGGCTTCGACTCCCTGATGGCCGTTGATCTGCGCAACCGGCTCACCCGGGCGACCGGGCTGCGGCTGGCGGCGGGCTTCGTCTTCGACCACCCCAACGCGGTGGCGGGGGCCCGGCTGCTGCGGCAGGAGCTGTTCCGGGACGGTACGGCGAGCGGGGATTCCCTGCTGCAGGAGCTGGACCGGCTGGAGGCTTCGCTCGGGACGTCGGAGCCCGACGCGCTCACGCGGACGCGGGTGGCGGTGCGGCTGCAGGCGTTCCTCGCCAAGTGGCAGGGGCAGAGCCAGGAGTCGGAGCCGGAGTCGGCACCGGAGGGCGGTGTGCTGGGTCAGCTGGAGTCGGCTTCGGACGACGAACTGCTCAGCTTCCTCGACCGCGAACTGGGGCGCTAGGAGGCTCGGGGAGATTTTGCTCCGGCCGCCCGGCTCGCCCGGGCCCCACCGCCGCCGGACGGGCCGAACCCCTGGGTCCATCGGGGCTCGACCCGCCCTGTAGCCGGGAGCAGCAGTCTGAGGCAGGCCAGCCAGGGGGTGTCCACCGGACACCCCCTGTGCGGCTCCTGCGTTCGGCCGATGCCTTTGGGGGTGCAGTGGAAGGCGATTGCGGAGAAGCCCTGGACGGTCTTGCCCAGCAGCTCGGCGAGTGTGCCGCCGGGACCGGCCGGCTCACGCTGGTCTCGGGCGGACTGGCCGGCGGCAAGACGCGGCTGCTGCATGCGTTCGCGCAGTACGCCAAGGAGGCCGGCGCCCTGTGTCTGCTGGCGACCGGTTCCCGCGCCGGGGCCGCGTTCCCGAGGGGGGTCGCGGACCAGTTGTTCCGGAACGCGGACCTGCCGCCGGAGGTGTCGGAGCGTGCCGCACGGCTGCTGGCCGGAGTGTCCGAAGGCGCCGATGAGGTCCGTGCCGTGCACGTGCTCTGCCTGGAGTTGCTGGATCTGGCCCGCACGGACCGCCCCTTGGTCGTCGTCGTCGATGACGTGCAGTTCGTCGACGACTTCACCCTGCGGCTGATCCTGCATCTGCGGCAGCGGATCGCCTCGGCACACGTGATGATCGTGCTGTCCGAGTGGAACTGGGCGCAGCCGGCGATGACCTCGTTCCATGCGGAGATCACGCAGTATCCGCACCGTCGGATGCGGCTGCGGCCGATGGACGAGTCGGCCGTGCTGGAGCTGTTGGCCGGGCAGACCTCCGTTCCGTACGCGCGGGTGCACGCGCCCGAGATGCTGCGCCTGACGGGCGGGAATCCGCTGCTCGTCGAGGCGTTGGTGGAGGATCACCGGGCCCGGCTGCCGGAACGTCCGGAGCCGCTGCCCGAGCCGCCCTCCGGGCCCGCCGACGAGCACGGGCCGGCGGTGCGCACGGCACAGGGCGCGCCCTCGGTGGCCGGTCCGTCGTATGCGCAGGGTGTGCTCAACTGCCTCCACCGCTGGGATCCTGCGCTGCTGGCGGTCGCCCGGGGAGTGGCCGTGCTGGGCGGTGAGCAGGCGTCCGGACCGCTGGTGGCGGGGCTGGTGAAGCTGCCGGTGGGCACGGTGGAGCAGGTGCTCGGCACGTTGTCGTCGGCGGGCATCCTGGACGGGTCCGGTTTCCGGCATCCGGTGGCGCAGAACGCCGTACTGGACACGCTCGGCTCGGCCGACCGAGCGCGGCTGCACTCCGCGGCCGCGGAGCTGCTGCATCGTGAGGGTACGGCGCCGGTGGCCGTGGCGGACCAGTTGCTGGCGGCCGTCCGCGGGGCCGCCGGGCAGGCACCGGGCGGGCCCGCGGACGAGGCGGCCGGGACGGAATCGCCGATCCGGCCGGCCTGGGAGATGGACGTGTTGCGGGGCGCGGCGGCGGAGGCGGCCGCACGCGACGACGTGGGCCTGGCGGTGCGATGTCTGGAGCTGGCGCTGGAGGTGTCCACGGATCCGCGCGAACGGGACGCGCTGCGGCGCGGGCTGGCGCGGGCCGTGTGGCGGATCGATCCTGCCACGGCGGACCGGTGGCAGGCGGCCGACCGGGCTGCCCTGGAGGGGGGTGCGCTGACGGGCCGGGACGCGTTGCCGTTGCTGAAGCAGGCGCTGTGGCGGGGTGATCCGGCCGGGGTGCGCCGTGCGCGCGCGGCGTACGAGGGCGAGGGCACGAACGCCACGGGTGCCGGGCGTGATCGCGACCCGTACGCGGAGGCGGAACTCCACCTGGCCTGCCGATGGTTCTACGGTGCGCCGGAGACGACGGGCGCGGCGGAGGGCCGGTCGGCGGCGGCCGGTGCCCCGGACCGGCGCCCCGAGGACCCGTGGGTCCGTGCGGTGTACGCGATCGCGGACGGTTGCTCGGGGGTGGGCGCCAAAAGCGTGCTGCCGAGCGCCGAGCACATCCTGAAGAGCTGCCGGCTGGACGAGATCATGCTGGAGGTCGTGCTGGCAGCGCTGCTCACGCTGATCCGCGGCGACCAGACGCAGCAGGCCCGGGAGCGGACCGACGCCCTGCACGCGGAGGCGGTGCGGCGCGGTGGTGTGGTCTGGCAGGCCGCGCTGGGCAGTGTGCGGGCTGAACTCGCGCTGCGGTGCGGTAAGCTGGCGTCGGCGGCGGATCTGGCACGGTCGGCGCTGAAGCTGCTGTCGGCCCGCTCGTGGGGGGTGCTGCGGGGGTATCCGCTCAGTGTCCTCATTTCGGCGCAGACGATGCTGGGGCAGCACGGCGCGGCCGAGGAATCCATTCGTCTCATGACGCCCGAGCTGCTGGACGGCGCCGTGTGGGGGCTGAGCTGCCTGTACGCGCGCGGTCGGCACCATCTGGCGACGGACAGGGTGCTGGCGGCCGTGAAAGACTTCCAGGCGTGCGCCCGGATCGGCCGGGAGCGGGGGTTCGACGTCGCCGAGCTCGTCCCCTGGCGCAACGGTCTGGCCGAGGCGAACCTGCGACTCGGCCGTACCGCCGTGGCGCGCGACCTGCTGAAGCAGCAGCTCGGTCTCGCGCAGGAGGTCAGCCTGCGCACGCAGGGCATCTCGCTGCGGCTGCTGGCCGCCACTGGTGAACTCGTGCAGCGCCCCGCCCTGCTGCGCAAGTCCGTCGACGCGCTGCAGGCGGCAGGCGACCGGATGGAGCTGTCCCGCGCCCTGACGGACCTGAGTGTCGCGTGCCGCGGCGTCGGCGAGCTCGACCAGGCACGGGCGGCGTCATGGCGTGCGGCGCAGGAGGCGAAGCTCTGCCGGTCCGCACCGCGGTCGGCCCCCGCGGCCGTGCCCGGCCCGCGCGCCGCGGCCGTCCGTCCCGAGCCCGGCTCCGGCTCGATCATGGACATGGCATACAAGGTGGTGTCGGCGGACAGCGACCGCGATGAGCAGACTGGAACGGGGCCCCTGCTACTCAGCGACGCCGAGAGCCGTGTGGCGCTCCTGGCCGCGCGGGGTTTCAGCAACCGGGAGATCAGCCAGCAGCTGTTCATCACCGTGAGCACCGTCGAGCAGCACCTGACCCGTGTCTACCGAAAACTCGGGGTGAGCAGTCGGCGGGCCCTGCCCACGCAGCTCCTGGCCCCCCAGGCATGACCCGCGGCCGCTCGAGCGGAGAATGAACGGAGAAACGTGAAGTCCCCCTGCGCACTGCGCCTGTTCGTGTTCCCGCATGCCGGCGGGTCCCAGCTGATGTTCCGCGAGTGGGCGGCGCACTTCCCCGAGGACTGGCAGTTCCTGCCCCAGGACTATCCGGGGCACGGGCTGCTGGCCGGGCTGACGCCGCTGGACGACGCGGACGCCCTGGTCGACTGGTTCCTCGAGCGGCTGGGCGCGGAACTCGGCGATCCCGACGTGCCGTTCGCCTGTTTCGGGCACAGCATGGGCGCACTCGTCGCGTACGAGGTCACCCGCAGGGTCGTCGGCCAGGGCGGCAGACCGCCGGTGTGGCTCGGCCTGTCGGGGTGCGGCGCACCGTACTCCGACAGGCCCCGGGTGGAGCCCGGCGAGCTGACCGATGCGGAACTGCGCCGCAGGCTGGTCAGGCTGGGCGGCACCCCGCCGCGCATCCTCGACGACCCGGAGTTGTGGAGCGTCTTCGCCCCCGTGATCCGTGCCGACATCACCCTGGTCGCCAACTGGCGTTCCCCGCAGGATGCGCCTCCGCTGCCGGTGCCGCTCACGGTCTTCCACGGCACCGAGGACGTGCTGGCCCCCCACGGCCCGCTGGAGGAGTGGGCGGACTCGACCACGGACTTCGTAGGGGTGCGGCGGTTCGACGGCGGTCACTTCTACTTCCAGGACGATCCGGCGCGCCTGGCCGCGGTGATCACCGGCGATGTGCGGAGGTCCTTGGTGAGGGCCGCGGTGCGGCCCCGTTCCGCCCTCACTCCGGAGAACCGGTAGAGAGGCGGTCAACTACCCGTCGCTAAAGCGACGGGCTTGCACAACGGGCATCACTGGCTGTGGTGCTGCGCTTGCGTCCGGCCCCGTCCCGCGGGCGCGGGA
>NZ_JBFAKH010000186.1:0-5552 GCF_040655635.1 Streptomyces sp. NPDC050388 | reverse complement strand
CGCGGCGGGGTGGTCACGGAGGTGGGCGAGCAGCCGGTCGGCCTGCGCCGCGAGCGCCTGCTCGCTCTTGGCGGACAGCACCCACGGCACGGCGGAGGTGTGCAGCGCCGGTGCGTCGGCCTCGGCCTCGGCCTGCGTGGTGTCCTCGGCAGGGTTCCCCTCGTCGGTCTCGGGACCGGCCTCGGGTGCCTGTTCGACGATGATGTGCGCGTTGGTGCCGCTCATCCCGAACGACGACACACCGGCCCGGCGCGGCGTGCCGGTGGCGGGCCAGGGGGTCTGCTCGCGAAGGAGTTCGACGGTGCCAGAGGTCCAGTCGACGTGGGGAGTCGGCTCGTCGGCGTGCAGGGTCTTGGGCAGGACACCGTGGCGCATCGCCTGCACCATCTTGATGACGCCGCCCACGCCGGCGGCGCCCTGCGTGTGCCCGATGTTCGACTTCAGCGAGCCCAGCCACAGCGGACGGTCCTCCGGCCGCTCCTGGCCGTACGTGGCGAGCAGGGCCTCGGCCTCGATCGGGTCGCCGAGCCTGGTGCCGGTGCCGTGCGCCTCGACCGCGTCGACGTCCGCCGCGGTGAGCCGGGCGTCGGCGAGGGCATCGAGGATGACGCGTTGCTGGGCGGGGCCGTTGGGGGCGGTCAGGCCGTTGGACGCGCCGTCCTGGTTGACCGCGGAGCCGCGCACGACGGCGAGGACCTGGTGGCCGTTGCGGCGGGCGTCGGACAGCCGCTCCAGGAGGAGGATGCCGACGCCCTCGCTCCAGGTGGTGCCGTCCGCCGCCGCGGAGAAGGCCTTGCAGCGGGCGTCGGCGGCGAGTCCGCCCTGCTCGCTGAAGCCGCCGAACGCGCTGGGCGTCGACATGACGGTGGCGCCGCCGGCGAGGGCGAGCGAACATTCGCCGTTGCGCAGGGCCTGCGCGGCGAGATGGATGTTCACCAGGGAGGTGGAGCAGGCCGTGTCGACGGACACGGCGGGGCCTTCGAGGCCGAGGGTGTAGGCGATGCGGCCGGACACGACGCTCGCCGCCGTGCCGGTGAGGATGTAGCCCTCGGTGCCGGGCGGCGGGGGCGTGAGCAGGTGGGAGTAGTCCTGGCCGGTGGTCCCGGTGAAGACACCCGTGCGGGTGCCGGCGAGGGACTCGGGAGTGATGCCGGCGGCTTCGAGTGCTTCCCAGACGACCTCCAGCAGGAGCCGCTGCTGCGGGTCCATGGCCAGGGCCTCGCGCGGCGAGATGCCGAAGAAGGCGGGGTCGAAGTCCGTGGCGTCCTGGATGAACCCGCCTTCTTCACGGAAGGCCGCGCCGCTTGACGAACCGGAGGGCCAGCCGCGGTCCTGGGGGAAGTCGGTTATCGCGTCGGTACCGGCGGCCACCAGTTGCCACAGCTGTTCGGGCGTGCGTACACCGCCCGGGTAGCGGCAACCCATCGAGACGATGGCGATGGGCTCGCTGTCGCGGGCTTCCACCTCTCGCAGGCGCTGGCGTGTCTGGTGCAGGTCCGCCGCGACCAGTTTCAGGTAATCCCGGAGCGTCTCTTCGTTCGCCATTCATCCCACCCTGGGCAGCAGCCAGCGCATTGCGTCCACGCAGAGCCCCGGGGGGAATTCCCTGCGTTTCCCGCAGGAAGCTGCGGACTTCAGGAGGATTCCGGGGACTCTGCAGTTCCCGGTGAGGAAAGTACCGAACGAGAACCCGTTCGGGACTCGAGTCCGCCTCGAGCGGGTTTGTTCTCCTCGGATTTTCCCTCGACGGAGACCTCGCTCGAAAGAGATCTCGGCGAGAGGGTATTCCGGCCTCCCAGCAGCCCTCAACCCCTGATTTCAGGGGAGCCCCCCTAAACAGGGGGAGCGACAGGGGAACGACAAGGGGGTCATCTCCGGGCGGCGATGCCGGCGACATGCCGTGCGAGATCCAGGGACTGCTCGCGGTTGAGGCGGGGGTCGCAGGCGGACTCGTAGCGGAGCGGCAGGTCGTCGTGGCCGATCCCGGCCGAGCCGCCCACACACTCCGTGACGTCCTGCCCGGTCATCTCCAGGTGGATTCCGCCCGGGTGGGTGCCCAGGGCTTGGTGCACCTCGAAGAAGCCCCTGATCTCGTCGAGGATCGCATCGAAGGCGCGGGTCTTGTGGCCGGTCGGGGAGGTGTAGGTGTTGCCGTGCATCGGGTCGCAGACCCAGCCGACGCGGGCCCCGGAGGCGGTGACCTTCTCCACGAGCAGGGGCAGCTGTTCGCGGACGGTCCCGGCGCCCATGCGGACGACGAAGGTGAGGCGGCCGGGCTGCCGGTGGGGGTCGAGGCGTTCGACGAGGGCCAGCAGTTCGTCGGGCTCGGCCGTGGGGCCGACCTTCACAGCGACCGGGTTATCGACCCCGGCCAGGAAGGCGATGTGCGTGCCGTCGGGGTCGCGGGTGCGTTCACCGGCCCACAACAGGTGGCCCGTTCCGGCGTAGGTGCGGCCCGTGCCGGGGTCGACGCGGGTCAGCGGGATCTCGTAGTCGAGCAGCAGCGCCTCGTGAGAGACGAACATCTCTTCCGGGACCTGGGCGGCCGTGGTGGTGGAGCGGCCGTCGACGAGGGCACGGACGAGGTTCATGGTCGCCGCGGAGGCCTGGTGGGCGCGCAGCATCCGGTAGGGGTCGGCAGTGCGGCTCTCGGGGGTGAAGTCCGGCCCGTTGACCGAATCGCCCCGGTACGAGGGTAGGGTGACGGCGTCGCGGACCTCGTACGCGCTGGACCGGGGCTTGGCGAACTGGCCCGCCATCCGGCCGACGACGACCACGGGCAGGAGGACGGAACCGGACAGCAGGGACGCCATCCGGGTAAGGGTGTCGAGCCGGCTCTCGATGTCGTCCAGGGAGGTGTGCAGCGGCTCGGCGCAGTCACCTCCCTGCAGGAGCAGGGCGCGGCCCTCGGCGACCGCCGCAAGGCGGCGCCGGAGCAGGTCGCTCTCCCGCGGCAGGACGATCGGCAGGCTCGCTGCAAGGCAGCGCCGGACCTCGTCCAGAGCCGCCGGGTCGGGCCATTCCGGCCGCTGGGGAACGGAATTCAGCAGAAGTCTTTGCATCAGGCGGCCTCGTCGTGTCGCAGGGAAGTCCATACACCGGCCGGACCAGCAGGCACGACGATCGTCCTGCCGCGCGGAAGACAGTCAGCACACAGTCGATCCAGACGGACTCGAATCCCACTGGATCATGACTGGAACCCCTGGCCAGACGACATTCAGAGACGCTCGAGGGTCGACTATTAGGGGTTGTGGGCGGCGATTTTGCTGCATAACTTCCCCTGGTGAGGGCGATCATGGGTGCTTTCGATGGCGCCGCTTGTCGGCCGCCGTTTCCGTCATCCATGGGCATCGATCCGGACGCAAGCCTGGTCGCCATGAACGGACGAGAGAGCGACGGCTCCCAAGAGGGCGGGACGTTTCCATGACGCGCGAAGAAAAGCTGCTTGAGCACCTGAAGTGGATGACCGCTGAGCTGCGTCAGGCGAAGCAGCGACTGCACGAGGTCGATACCGGTGTGCAGGAGCCGATCGCGATCGTCTCCATGAGCTGCCGCTACCCGGGCGGCGTCGAGTCGCCCGAGGACCTGTGGCGGCTGGTGGCCGAGGGCACGGACGCCATGGGCGCGCTGCCCGAGGACCGTGGCTGGGACCTGGCGGGGCTGACCGGCGGCGACCCGGACGGCTCGGGCGCCTCACACAGCGACCAGGGCGGTTTCCTGTACGACGCCACACGGTTCGACGCCGCGTTCTTCGGGATCTCGCCGCGCGAGGCCCTCGCCATGGATCCGCAGCAGCGCATTGTTCTGGAGACGTCCTGGGAGCTGTTCGAGCGGGCCGGCATCGAGCCCGAGTCGCTGCGCGGCAGCCGTACCGGTGTGTACGTCGGCACGAACGGCCAGGACTATCCGATGCTGCTGCCGAACAGCGCCGAGAACGTCGAGGGCCATGTTGTCGTCGGCGGTTCGGCCAGCGTCATCTCCGGTCGCATCTCCTACTCCCTCGGTCTGGAAGGCCCGGCCGCGACCGTGGACACGGCCTGCTCGTCGTCCCTCGTCGCCCTGCACTGGGCCTGCCAGGCGCTGCGCAACCAGGAGTGCTCCCTCGCCGCCGCCGGTGGTGTCGCCCTGATGTCGACGCCGGGCACCTTCCAGGAATTCAGCAAGCAGGGCGCGATGGCCTCCGACGGCCGCTGCAAGGCCTTCTCCGATGCCGCCGACGGCACCGGCTGGGGCGAGGGCGTGGGCATGCTGCTGCTCGAGCGGCTGTCGGACGCCCGCCGCAACGGCCACCAGGTCCTCGCGGTCATCCGCGGCTCCGCGGTCAACCAGGACGGTGCCAGCAGCGGTCTGACCGCCCCCAACGGCCCCGCCCAGCAGCGCGTCATCCTCGATGCCCTCGCCGACGCCCGGCTCACCGCGGCGGACGTCGACGCGGTCGAGGCGCACGGCACCGGCACCAAGCTGGGCGACCCGATCGAGGCGCAGGCGCTGCTGGCCACCTACGGCCAGGACCGTCCCGCGGACCGGCCGCTGTGGCTGGGCTCCCTGAAGTCGAACATCGGCCACACCCAGGCCGCCGCCGGCGTGGGTGGCGTCATCAAAATGGTCATGGCCATGCGCCACGGGGCCATGCCGCGCACCCTGCACGTGGACACCCCCTCCACTCACGTGGACTGGACGGCCGGCGCGGTGGAGCTCCTCACCGAGCAGCGCGTGTGGGAACGGCCCGGACGCCCCCGGCGCGCGGGCGTGTCCGCCTTCGGCATGAGCGGCACCAACGCCCACGCCGTCATCGAGGAGGCCCCCGAGGCCGACACCACGGCCGAGGCTCCCGCCGCGACACCCGCCGGGGACGGCCGGGGCGTGAACGGCCCGGTGCCGTGGTTGATCTCCGCCCGGTCGGAACGCGCTCTGGCGGCCCAGGCCGACCGACTGCGCACACACGTACAAGCCGCGGCGCCGGCCCCGGCGATCGAGGACATCGGACTGTCGCTGCTGCGGACGCGTACCGCGTTCGACCACCGGGCCGTCGTCATCGGCGACGACGTGGCCTCCCTGACGGAACGCCTGCAGGCCCTCGCGGAGGGCACCCTCCCCGCTGGTGCCGCACGCGGCACGGTGGGGGACCACGGCAAGCCGGTGTTCGTGTTCCCCGGTCAGGGGGCGCAGTGGGCCGGGATGGCGGTGGGGCTGCTGGAGGCCTCGCCGGTGTTCGCCGCCCGGATGGCCGAGTGCGCGGCGGCGCTGGCCCCGCACACCGACTGGGCGCTGCTGGACGTGGTGCGCGGGGTGGAGGGTGCCCCGGGGCTGGAGCGGGTGGACGTGGTCCAGCCGGTGCTGTGGGCGGTGATGGTCTCGCTGGCCGAGGTGTGGCGCTCGTACGGGGTGCGGCCGGCCGCGGTGATCGGCCACTCCCAGGGGGAGATCGCCGCCGCCGCGGTGGCCGGCATCCTCTCCCTCAAGGACGCGGCCAGGGTGGTGGCGCTGCGTTCGCGGGCGCTCACCGCGCTGGCCGGGCGGGGCGGCATGGTCTCCCTGGCCCAGCCGGCCGA
>NZ_JBFAKH010000185.1:0-5590 GCF_040655635.1 Streptomyces sp. NPDC050388 | reverse complement strand
GGATCAGCGTCTCGGACAGCGGCTCGTCGACCTCCATCCCCGACCCGGCCAGGCGTGAGCGCGGGCCCAAAGGCTCTCTCTTTTTCCTGCGGGCGTCACTCAGCGATCTTGGTGCGGCCGACCCACTGGAAGACCGCGGGCTCGGTGCCGGCCGGTGTGTAGTGCTCGTACCCATTCCCATGCCGGATCTTGATCTTCTCCTCAGAGAAGATCACCTCGTGGAGGTCGGCCAGATTCACGGTTCCGGTGAGTTCGACAGGCCCTCCTTCGAGTCGGACGGTGCTGTTCGTCGCGCCTGTGGAAAAAGCGATGGTCTGTGTCATCGGCACACCCCTTGTCTCGATCCATCTCGATCCTTGTTCGCGTTCCGCCCTCCAAGCACCCCTGCTTGCCCCCGGTAGGGGATGAGAATTATTGGTAGGGGTCATTATCCAGTGGTTCTCTGATCGTCTCGGACCAAGACCTGTCAGCACTCAGGCTGTTCGCTCAGGCTGTTCCTGGCGGAATTCTGGAGCGCCGTTCACGGGCGGAAGGGAATTTTCTGGTGGAAACCCTGGGGATAGACACCCGAATGCAGCCCGTCTACCGAGCACTTCTCGAGCACGGGGCATCGGGGGCGAGCGAGCTCGCCGCCCGGGTGGGCCAGGAGGAAACCACCGTCCGTACCGCCCTCGGGCGGCTCGCCGCCCTCAGCCTCGTCCGCCGACGGCCCGGTGACCGTCACACCTGGTACGCCGTGGCACCCGAACTCGGGCTCGGCGCCCTGCTCGCACACCAGGAGGCCGAACTCGACCGCCGACGGCGGGAGGTCGACGAGAGCCGCGCCGCGATGATGTCCCTGCTGGCGGCCCACCGGCCGCACCGCTCCTCCGGCGACACCGGCGTGACCAGGCTCGAAGGACCCGAGGAGATACGGCTCGCCCTCGACCGGCTGTGCCGCCGGGCCACCGACGAGATCGTCTGCGCGCTCCCCGGCGAAGCCCACGTCCCTCACCTCCTCCAGGGCGGACACGGCGCCCTCGAGGCCGCGCCCGCCCGCGGCGTACGCATCCGCGTCCTCCACCTCGCCGCGGCCCGCAACAGCGCCCACCGCCTCCACAGCCGCCTCACCGACGCCGGCGCCGAGGTACGCACCGCCGCCACCGTGACCGTCGCCGTGACCGTCGTGGACCGCGCCGCCGCCGTCGTCCCCGCCCCCTGCTCCGATGCGCCCGGCACCACTCCCCTCGCCGAACTCGTCACCTCACCGGCCCTCGTCGCCGCCCTGTACGCCCTGTTCGAACACGAATGGGAGGCCGCACTGCCCGCCGGCACCCCCGCACAGCGCCGGGACGACGGTCTCAACGACCAGGAACGCACACTGCTGGAACTGCTCCGCGAAGGCCTCACCGATGAGATGGCTGCCCGGCGCCTCGGCGTGTCCCTGAGGACTGTGCGCCGCACCATGGCCGGACTCCTCAACCGCCACGGCGTCAGGAGCCGCTTCCAAATCGGTGTCGTCACCGGCGAGCGGGGCTGGCTCCGCGACCCGGGGAACGGGCCCCGCCCCCTGTCCGACCCCGCGTCCGGGCAGCGCCCGGCGTGCGACGAACTCGCCGCACGCCGTACCGCCTGACGGCCCCGCTCTCCGCTGCCCCGCCGTCCCCCTGCCCGTATCCGACCGACCCCAGACACAGAGGCAACCAGATGACAGAGAAGTACGACGTGGTCGTCGCCGGCGGGGGCTCCGCCGGCGTCGCCGCCGCGGTGGCCGCACGCCGCGCGGGTGCCCGCACCCTCCTCCTGGAACGCGGGCCCTGCCTCGGCGGCGCCGCCACCCTGCGCAACGTCCTCACGTACTGCGGGATCCACACCCGCGAGGACCCGCCCCGCCAGGTCGTCTTCGGCATCGCCGAGGAAGTCCTGGCCGCGCTCCGCGCGGAGGGCGCTGTCAGCAGCCCCCAGCGCTTCAACGGCGTCTGCGTGGTCTTCGACCCCGAAGCCGTCAAACGCACCCTCGACGCCCTGTGCGCCGCAGCCGGCGTCGATGTGCGGCTGCACAGCCACGTGGCCGGAGCCCACCGCGAGGACGGGCGCGTCACCGGCCTCAGGGTCGCCGGCCACCGGGGCATCACCGAGGTCACGGCCGACGCCTTCGTCGACGCCACCGGCGAGGCCGACCTCGCCGCCTTCGCCGGGGCGGCCGTCCGCTACGGCACCGACGGCATGGTGCAGAACGGTTCGCTCGGTGTCCGCTTCGGCGGCATCCCGCCCCACGTCGACGTCTCCCGCACACGCGTCACCGCGGCTGTGCACGCCGCGCGCGAACGCGGCGTGCATCCGCTGGTCTCCGCCCACGGGCTGGTCGCCCGACTCCCCGTCTCCGGGGACGTCATCGCCTACATCGTCGACGAGGCCTACGACGCCCGTGACGCCGCCGACGTCAGCCGCGCCGAAGCCAGCGCCCGCGTCCAGGCACGCGCCTACCTCGAGGTCATCCGCTCCATACCCGGAGCCGAGGGCGCGTACATCGTCAGCACCGGCCCCGAACTCGGCACTCGCGAGTCCCGCCACATCATCGCCCGTTACCGGCTCAGCGCCGACGAGGTCCTCGGCGCCGCCCGGTTCGAGGACGCCGTGGCCGTCGGCGCCTGGCCCGTCGAGTACCATCCCGGCCCCGGCGTCCCGTCCCAGTGGCACTTCATCGAAGGCGACAGCTACTTCGAGATCCCCCTCGGCGCACTGTGGAGCGTCGACACCGACAACCTCTTCGCCGCCGGCCGCAACGTCGACGGCGACCGCCTTGCCGGCGGATCCCTGCGCGTCATGGGCACCGCCTTCGCCACCGGACAGGCCGCGGGCGTCACCGCCGCCTTCGCCGCCCGCGGCGGCAACGGGCCGAGCGTCACCGAGGTCCAGACCGAACTGCTCCGTCAGGGCGCGGTCCTGCCAAAACCGGCACTCACCTGAATCCCGGCCGACGACCACCTCACCCAGAGCGATTTCGAATTCGTCGTGATCCTGTGAGTGTGCGGGTCGCGACAGCGGAACGGTGCCCGGGAAGGATGCGTGTCCGGCGCATCGAAGCTCCGTTGTGCGGGTGGTCTTCCCAAGCCGTCTGTATCCAACGGAGCTTCGATGCGCCGCTTGTCCGCCACCGTCCGCCTGCAAGGTTCCTTCGCGTCAGCGCCGCGTGGTGGGACCGGCGCCCCCCGAGCGCCCCTGGCCCTCCCGGGAGCCGGCTGACCGGCACCGACGCATGGACGTCAGGCTTTACGACCCCCTGCCACCTCACATCCAGGCCCCACCCTCGCAGCGCAGCGGCAGAACCCCGACCCGGACCCCTACACAGGCCCGAGGCATAGGGGGAACAGTCCGGGCCGGAGGGGTTGGGGCGGCAGTTCACGCCTTCTACCGTCGTTGGCAAGTGGCGGGAAATCGGAAAGGACCGACCTCTCACATGGATGCCCCGGAAGTCGACCACACGCTGTGGCTCCGCAGTTTTCACGACGCACCGGGTCGTAGGACACGACTCGTCTGTCTGCCGCACGCCGGCGGCTCCGCGTCATTCTTTTTCCCGGTGTCCAGGAGCCTTTCCCCCGCATTGGACGTCATAGCCGTTCAGTATCCCGGGCGTCAGGACCGCCGTCACGAAAAGTGCGTCGATACCATTCCGGAACTCGCCCGGCAGATCGTCGACGTTCTCGACCCCCGGCCCGACGGCCCACCGATCGCCCTGTTCGGCCACAGCCTCGGCGCCACCCTCGGCTTCGAGATCGCCCGCCTCATGGAGGAGCGCGGCACCGCCCCCGCACACCTCTTCGCGTCCGGCCGCCGCGCCCCCTCCCGCCACCGCCACGAAACCGTGCACCAGCGCGACGATGAGGGACTCCTCGCCGAACTCCGCCTGCTCAGTGGCACGGACGCACGTGTCCTGGGCGACGAGGAGGTGCTGCGCATGGCACTGCCCGCCATCCGCAGCGACTACCGCGCTGCCGAGACGTACGTCTACGAGCCCGGTCCCGCCCTGGCATGCCCCATCACCGTCTTCACCGGCGAGAACGACCCCAAGGTCACGCTCGACGAGGCACGTGCCTGGGAGACGCACACCAGCGCGGGCTTCGACATGCACACATACCCGGGCGGCCACTTCTTCCTCTCGGACCACTCGGCAGCAATGCTGAAGGTCATCTCCGGCAGGCTGACGCCTGTCACGACCGGCAGCCATTAGGCAGGGTCCGGCGGATCGGGCGGCACTGGTGTGCGACGCCACTGACGGATGCGGGTGCCGGGTCCGCACCCCGGGTCCGATCCACCGGACGACAGCCGGGCCGTGGAGGCGAAGCCGTACGGACTGCGACGGGCGGGCGGTGTGGCCGGTGAGGCCGCCCCCGCCCCTCTGCCGTTTGCGGACCCGCTCCGCCGGTCCCCGCCCCCGCTCCTGCTGGCCCCGACCGCCCGCAGGCGCCGATTGATGAAGTTCCAGCTCGTCGGTTACTCGAACAGGTGACGCTCTGATGGCGAACGAAGACAAACTCCGCTCCTACTTGAGGCGAGTCACGGCCGACCTGCACGAGACCAGTGAGCGACTGCGACGCGCGGAGGCCAAGGACCGCGAACCCATCGCCATCGTCGGCATGGCCTGCCGTTACCCCGGAGGCGCCGCCGACCCCGACAGCCTGTGGCAGCTCGTCGCCGATGGCACCGACGCGATCAGCGGCTTCCCCACCGACCGCGGCTGGGACACAGACAACCTCTACGACCCCAAAGGAGCCCAGCCCGTCACCCCCAGGATGAGCTCTGGCGGCTTCCTCCACGACGCGAGTGACTTCGACCCCGCCCCTTTCCGGATCTCCCCGCGCGAGGCCCTGGCCATGAACCCCCAGCAGCGACTGCTGCTGGAGACCTCCTGGGAGGCCGTCGAACGGGCGGGCATCGCTCCCACCACTCTGCGCGGCAGCCGCACCGGCGTCTTCGCCGGCCTCATGTACCACGACTACGCCACCCAGCTCGCCGACACCGACATCCCCGACGGCGTGGCAGGACTCCTCGGTATCGGCAACATCGGCAGCGTCGCCTCCGGCCGCATCGCCTACACCCTGGGCCTGGAGGGGCCGGCGGTGACGGTCGACACGGCCTGCTCGTCGTCGCTGGTCGCCCTGCACCTGGCTATCCAGGCGCTGCGCAACGGTGAGTGCGACATGGCGCTCGCCGGCGGTGCCACCGTCATGGCCACTCCCACGGCTTTCGTCGACTTCCAGCGCCAGGGCGGCCTGTCAACCGACGGTCGCTGCAAGTCCTTCTCCGACGCGGCGGACGGCACCGGCTGGTCCGAGGGTGTCGGCGTGCTGCTGGTGGAGCGGCTGTCGGACGCCCGCCGCAACGGCCACCAGGTCCTCGCCGTCGTGCGCGGCTCCGCCGTCAACCAGGACGGCGCGTCCAACGGCCTGACCGCCCCGAACGGCCCCGCCCAGGAACGCGTCATCCGCCAGGCGCTGGCCAACGCCGGTGTCGCCGCGGCGGACGTGGACGTGGTGGAGGCGCACGGCACCGGCACGACGCTGGGCGACCCGATCGAGGCGCAGGCGCTGCTGGCCACCTACGGCCAGGA
>NZ_JBFAKH010000184.1:0-5630 GCF_040655635.1 Streptomyces sp. NPDC050388 | reverse complement strand
CCGCGTTCAGCGGCATCTCACCCCACTTCCGGCCCCACCGCCACCTGATGGCAGCACCCGACTACCGAGCCGAGATGACCCTCCGCTTCGCCCGGGCCCCGGCTCTTGACGACGTGAAGTCCGGTCCCGACGGGCAGGGTCAGTCCCGCCGGTACTCGTCGGCCCAGACCTCCACCGAGTCGGCCGCCCGGTCGAAAGCCAGGTCCCGTCCCAGGAAGTCCGCGTTGTGCGAGGTCAGCAGCGGCGGCAGGGCCTCCGCCGACCGCCCCCGCCGGGCCAGCAGCAGCGCCTGCCCCTGTACTGTCCTCGGCAGCCCCAGCCAGCGCACCGGCTGCTGCACCGTGCGCACCGTGACCACCTGGGCCCACGGCGTCGTACGGGTGCTGAACAGACTCACCTGCCGCAGTCCGCGGGCACTCACCCACGTGCCCATGCGCAGCAGCCTCAGCGCCCAGAGTATGACGACCAGCGCGAGGGCGAAGACCACACCGGCCGACGACACCGAGGCCGTCGCAGCGATGATCACTGCCGCGAACAGCACGAACGAGGCGAGCAGCAGCAGTATGGCCGCCGTCCCCACTCGCCAAGGCCCCGGACGGTACGGGCGCCGCCAGCGGTCACGGTCGTCGTGCGGCAGTGCGACGTCGTCCGCAGTGTCAAAAGCACGATCGGCCGTCAGGAAGGGCAGGGGCACGGCTGGTCCTCACTTGATCCATGCGTGGGCTGTGCCCGGTGAGGCTACCGATCCGCATGCCCCCTCACCACCCTCGGGGGCCCGCTTGGAGCCGGAGCCCCCCCGCCCCGGGTGGTTCCCCGCGCCCGATTCGGCGCGGGGGGCGTCGTCCGGTCCGGCGCTCGGTAAGGCGTCCGGTTCGGCCTGCGGGTCAGCGTCCGTCGGACGCCTGTGACTGCTCGGTCCCCGTGGCCGACTGGTCGATGGAGAGCGCGGGCATCCCGAGGACCAGGGCCCCCACCAGACCGGTGACGATGCAGAGGCCCAGCAGCCAGCGCCCGGCCAGCTCGCCGGCGGAAGCCCGCTCGCGCGGCGGGGGCGTGACATTACTGCGGAACCTGTCGGCAGTGGCAATGAAGGCGAACGGCACGGATTCCCGTCGACCGAACATCAGTGGTGCTTCTCCCGTCGAAATCTCGAACGAATCACTCTCACCGACACAAACGAGCGACACGCGCAAAAAGTGCCCAGATGGGGAAATTCGTCGTGGCGCGGTCCGTCTCCCCGCCACGGAGGGTGCCCCGTAGAGTGGGCGCTGACCTGCAGATGCGATGTGACGGGAAGTGCTCTCTTGACCTCCGCCGACGACCTCCAGCCGTCAACACCTGATGGCGTCACCCTGCGGAGTGACGTCACCGTCGAACTGGTGAAGTCCAGTGCCTCGGACTCGGACGTCCTGTTCGCCGCCCGCGTATCGACCCTCGGCGAGCAGTCCATCGGGGAACTGCAGAAGGACCCGGAGCGCTCCAAGGGCCTGATCAACTACCTGATGCGGGACCGGCACGGCAGTCCGTTCGAGCACAACTCCCTGACGTTCCTCGTCAGTGCGCCGATCTTCGTGTTCCGCGAGTTCATGCGCCACCGGGTCGGCTGGTCCTACAACGAGGAATCCGGGCGCTACCGCGAGCTGCAGCCCGTCTTCTACGTTCCCGACGCGTCGCGCAAGTTGGTCCAGGAGGGGCGCCCGGGCAAGTACGTCTTCGTCGAAGGCACCCCGGGCCAGTACGAGACCGTCCAGCACGTACTGGGCGACTCCTACCGCCAGGCCTACGAGGCCTACCAGAAGCTGCTGGCCGAGGGTGTGGCCCGCGAGGTCGCCCGCGCGGTGCTCCCGGTCGGCCTGTACTCCTCGATGTACGCCACGTGCAATGCCCGCTCGCTGATGCATTTCCTCGGCCTGCGCACCCAGCACGAGATGGCGAAGGTCCCGTCCTTCCCGCAGCGGGAGATCGAGATGGTCGGCGAGAAGATGGAGGCCGAGTGGGCCCGGCTCATGCCGCTCACTCACGCCGCCTTCAACGCCAACGGACGCGTGGCGCCGTAGTCCGTGCGGCCGGCGCGGTTCGAGTGGTGCTCACAGCTCCTCGTGTCCGCCGGTGGCGGGCCTTGCTCGCAGGGCTGATCGCCCATGCGCGATCAGCCCTGCGAGTTGTCCGTATTGCGGTATTTAGGGTAGTTCATTTAGCCTGATCGAACGGGCCCGGCACTGCCTGAACCCCCGAGCAGGCAGTGCCGGGCTCCACCTTTGTCCTGTCTTGTCGCCTCCCCGAGGGCAGACCCCGACTCGAGCAGCGAGTAGCGTGTAACCCATGGCTCCGACCTCCACTCCGCAGACCCCCTTCGGGCGGGTCCTCACCGCCATGGTCACGCCCTTCACGGCGGACGGCGCACTCGACCTCGACGGCGCCCAGCGGCTCGCCACCCACCTGGTGGACGCAGGCAACGACGGCCTGATCATCAACGGCACCACCGGCGAGTCCCCCACCACCAGCGACGCGGAGAAAGCGGACCTCGTACGGGCGGTCCTGGAGGCGGTCGGAGACCGCGCCCACGTGGTGGCCGGGGTCGGCACCAACGACACCCGCCACAGCATCGAACTGGCCCGCACCGCGGAGCACATCGGCGCACACGGCTTGCTGGTCGTCACCCCGTACTACAACAAGCCCCCGCAAGAGGGTCTCTACCGGCACTTCACGGCCGTCGCCGACGCCACCGAGTTGCCGGTCATGCTCTACGACATCCCCGGCCGCAGCGGCGTCCCGATCAACACCGAGACGCTCGTCCGCCTGGCCGAGCACCCGCGGATCGTCGCCAACAAGGACGCCAAGGGTGACCTCGGCCGCGCCAGCTGGGCCATCGCGCGATCCCGCCTCGCCTGGTACTCCGGCGACGACATGCTGAACCTGCCGCTGCTCTCCGTGGGCGCGGTCGGCTTCGTCTCGGTCGTCGGCCACCTCGTCACCCCCGAGCTGCGCTCCCTGGTGGAGTCGTACATCTCGGGAGACGTCCAGAAGGCCACCGAGATCCACCAGAAGCTGCTCCCCGTCTACACGGGCATGTTCCGCACCCAGGGCGTGATGACCACCAAGGCGGCGCTCACCCTCCAGGGTCTGCCCGCCGGGCCCCTGCGCGCCCCCATGGTCGAGTGCGCGCCGGAAGAGATCGAGCAGCTCAAGATCGATCTTGCCGCCGGCGGGGTACAGCTCTGACAACGGACTTCGCGCGACCGCTCGCGCAACCTGACTCCACAACTGAATAAGCGGCGGGCCACCGGTGCCCGCGCACCACAACGACAACTGCTTCTGCACGAACGTCATGCGCGCCACGTGCCCCACCGGTACGTGGCGCGTGTGGTGAGGAGAGTCTTTTGAGTCATCCGCATCCTGAACTCGGTCCGCCCCCGCCGCTTCCCGCGAGCGGGCTGCGCGTCACCCCGCTCGGCGGTCTCGGCGAGATCGGCCGCAACATGACGGTCTTCGAGTACGGCGGCCGTCTGCTCATCGTCGACTGCGGAGTGCTGTTCCCCGAGGAGGAGCAGCCCGGAATCGACCTGATCCTGCCGGACTTCACGTCCATCCGGGATCGTCTCGACGACATCGAGGGCATCGTCCTCACCCATGGTCACGAGGACCACATCGGCGGTGTTCCGTTCCTTCTCCGCGAGAAGCCGGACATCCCGCTGATCGGCTCCAAGCTGACCCTCGCCCTCATCGAGGCGAAGCTCCAAGAGCACCGCATCCGCCCCTACACCCTGGAGGTCGCCGAGGGGCACCGCGAGCGCGTCGGCCCGTTCGACTGCGAGTTCGTCGCGGTCAACCACTCGATCCCCGACGCGCTCGCCGTGGCCATCCGCACCCCCGCCGGCATGGTGGTCCACACCGGCGACTTCAAGATGGACCAGCTTCCGCTGGACAGCCGCCTCACGGACCTGCACGCCTTCGCCCGGCTCAGCGAGGAAGGCATCGACCTCCTCCTCTCCGACTCGACGAACGCCGAGGTCCCGGGCTTCGTCCCGCCCGAGCGCGAAATCTCCAACGTCCTTCGGCAGGTCTTCGCCGGTGCCCGCAAGCGGATCATCGTGGCCAGCTTCGCCAGCCACGTCCACCGCATCCAGCAGATCCTGGACGCGGCGCACGAGTACGGACGCCGGGTGGCCTTCGTCGGCCGCTCCATGGTCCGCAACATGGGCATCGCCCGCGACCTCGGCTACCTGAAGGTCCCGCCGGGCCTGGTCGTCGACGTCAAGACGCTGGACGACCTGCCGGACAGCGAAGTGGTCCTGGTGTGCACGGGCTCGCAGGGCGAACCCATGGCCGCCCTGTCCCGGATGGCCAACCGCGACCACCAGATCCGTATCGTCCAGGGCGACACGGTGATCCTCGCGTCGTCGCTCATCCCCGGCAACGAGAACGCGGTCTACCGGGTCATCAACGGCCTGACCCGCTGGGGCGCCAACGTCGTCCACAAGGGCAACGCCAAGGTGCACGTCTCGGGCCACGCCTCCGCCGGCGAGCTGCTGTACTTCTACAACATCTGCCGCCCGAAGAACCTGATGCCGGTGCACGGCGAATGGCGCCACCTGCGGGCCAACGCCGAACTGGGTGCCCTGACGGGTGTCCCGCACGACCGCATCGTCATCGCGGAGGACGGGGTCGTCGTCGACCTGATCGACGGCAGGGCGAAGATCTCCGGCAAGGTCCAGGCCGGGTACGTCTACGTCGACGGTCTCTCCGTCGGCGATGTCGGCGAGCCCGCGCTGAAGGATCGCAAGATCCTCGGTGACGAGGGCATCATCTCGCTCTTCGTGGTGATCGATTCGTCCACCGGGAAGATCACCGGCGGCCCGTATGTCCAGGCCCGCGGCTCCGGGATCGACGACTCCGCCTTCAGTGCCGTACTGCCGAAGATCACGGAAGTCCTGGAACGGTCGGCTCAGGACGGCGTCGTCGAACCGCACCAGATGCAGCAGCTGATCCGTCGCACGCTGGGCAAATGGGTCTCCGACACGTACCGGCGTCGGCCGATGATCCTCCCCGTGGTCGTGGAGGTCTGACGGCTTGTAGGACAAGCCCGTACGGGTGAACTGGGAGCGGGGCGGCCTCGATTTGCATCGAGCCGCCCCGCTCCAGTACGTTTACGGCTCACCCCGACCGGGAACCCGATCGCTTCAAGCGTCGGAACCAGTCCCTGGAGGGGCGAGGAAATCCGACTCAGAACCTCTGATAAAGTCGGGTCCGCCGGAAAGGGAAACGCGGAAAGCGGGACCCCGGAAGGCGAAAGCCCGAGGAAATCGGATCGGAAAGATCTGATAGAGTCGGAAACGCAAGACCGAAGGGAAGCGCCCGGAGGAAAACCCGATGAGGGTGAGTACGAAGGAAGCGTCCGTTCCTTGAGAACTCAACAGCGTGCCAAAAGTCAACGCCAGATATGTTGATACCCCGTCTCCGGCCGGCCGGCCGGGACGAGGTTCCTTTGAAGAAACACAGCGAGGACGCTGTGAACCGCCGGACCATTCCTCCGGCGGTTCCGCTCTCGTGGTGCTCTCCCGATCACGGGAAAACATTCACGGAGAGTTTGATCCTGGCTCAGGACGAACGCTGGCGGCGTGCTTAACACA